>NZ_PDEQ01000004.1:300000-433789 GCF_002554795.1 Longibacter salinarum
GGCCCCCGGCTCGAAGATGTAGTCGATCTCCTGATCGTTATTCGTTTCCGGCTCGCCGTTAAGCTCTTCCTTCATGATCGGCGTCGCAAACGTCTCCTCCGGAAGCGGAAGAAGCGGCTCCACAATCCGGTTCTGAGCGATCGTGTTCTTAAACTCGTTGTAGACTACGTCGACCTTGTCCCACAGCTCACGGCGGTATCCTTCAATCGCATCGTCGACGATACCCGACGCCGTCTTAAAGCTGAGAGAGTCGAACACACCCCGGTAATCGCCGACGACCTGATAGTCGCGCTTCGAGAAGTGCTCGTGACCCTTACGGCCGACGCACAGCAGGTACAAGTTGCCCGCTTTCTGGACATCCCGATACTGCGACTCGATCGCTTCCTCTGCCTTCTTGATCACGTTCGAGTTGAACGCACCAGCAAGGCCACGATCTGCGGTTATGACGATGAGAAGAACCCCGTCAATCGCCTCGCGCTGCTGAAAGAACTCGTGAGCCGTCGGGTCGAGCTCTTCCTGCAAGTGATCGACGATCTCGCGGATCTTAAACGCATACGGGCGTGTGTTGAAGATCCGCTCCTGGGCTTTCCGAAGCTTAGCAGCCGCGACCATTTTCATGGCTCGCGTAACCTGCTTCGTGTTTTCAACCGAGTTGATTCGGTTTCGAATGTCGCGAAGGTTCGCCATAGATCAGGAGCGTTGCACAGAGGTGAGACAGAACCGCTATGGGCGTCACGGGCGGTGAGGCAAACCCTCACCGCACCAGTGCGACCCGTGCGGACACGCAATCAGGTGGAAGCTGTTACGCGGCAACTTCGCCGCCAAGAATGTCTTCGCTCTCTTCCTCTTCCTCCTCTGCGTAGACATCGGTGAGGTCATCGGCTACCTTCTCGAACGTCTCTTTCGCTTCGTCGGAAAGCTTGCCGGAGTCGCGAATTCCTTCCATCACGCTTTCGTGCTGGAGGCGCAGACGCTCGAGATACTCCTCTTCAAAGTCCGCGATCGATTCGAGCGGCACATCATCGAGGAGACCTTCGATCGCAACGTAAATGATCGCGACCTGCTCCTCGACCGGTACCGGCGAGAACTGATCCTGCTTGAGGATCTCGACCAGGCGCTCGCCCCGGTTGAGCTGGCGCTGCGTCGATGCATCGAGGTCGGAACCGAACTTAGCGAATGCTTCCAGCTCGCGGTACTGCGAGAGGTCGATGCGCAGCGTACCGGCCACTTTCTTCATCGCCTTAATCTGCGCGGATCCACCCACACGGGAGACCGACGTACCAACATCGATGGCCGGACGGATACCCGAGTTGAAGAGATCCGTCTCGAGGTAAATCTGACCGTCGGTAATGGAAATGACGTTCGTCGGAATGTATGCCGACACGTCACCAGCCTGCGTTTCAATCACAGGGAGAGCGGTCATCGAACCACCGCCTTCGACCTTGTCCTTCATAGCCTCCGGCAGGTTGTTCATTTCGCCGGCCACTTCATCGTTATCGATGATCTTGGCGGCGCGCTCCAGAAGGCGGCTGTGCAGGTAGAAGACATCACCCGGATACGCTTCACGTCCCGGCGGACGGCGAAGCAGCAGGGAGAGCTCGCGGTAAGCGACGGCCTGCTTCGAGAGATCGTCGAAACCGACGAGCGAATGGCGGCCGGTATCGCGGAAGAACTCGCCGATGCAGGCTCCAGCGAATGGAGCCACGTACTGCAGAGGCGTCGGCATGGACGCCGAAGCGTTCACGATCACCGTGTATTCCATCGCGCCGTTGCGCTCGAGATCGCGACGGACCTGGGCGACCGTCGAGTCCTTCTGGCCGACGGCGACGTAGACGCAGTAGACCGGCTTGTCGGTGTCGTGCGTCTGCTTCTGGTTGATGATCGTATCGATGATCACCGCCGTCTTACCGGTCTGACGGTCACCAATGACGAGCTCACGCTGACCGCGACCGATCGGAATGGCCGAGTCAATCGACTTAATACCGGTCTGAAGCGGTTCACTCACCGGTTCACGGTAGATCACGCCCGGTGCTTTGCGCTCGAGCGGAAGCGACATCTTCTCGCCTTCGATCGGTCCCTTCCCGTCCATCGGGTTGCCGAGCGGGTCGATGACACGCCCAAGCATATTTTCATTGACGTTGATCGAGGCGATCTCGCCCGTACGACGAACCTCATCGCCCTCACTGACCGCGTCGACCTCACCGAAGATAATGACGCCGACGTTGTCTTCTTCCAGGTTCAGAACCATTCCCTGAACGCCGCTATCCGGGAAATCGACGAGCTCACCGGCCTGGACGTTGGCAAGGCCATAGATGGAGGCAATCCCGTCACCGGCTTGCAGCACGGTTCCTACTTCATAAGTTTCGGCATCAGCCTCGAAACCGCCCAGCTCTTGCTTGAGGACGGACGTGACTTCATCCGGTCGTATCGACGTGCCGTTGGACATAGCGTGTAAGGTCGAAAGGTGATATCAAATCTTGATGCGGAGCGAGGATCGGCAGTGAGCCGATCGGAATGGGATACTTCTAAAGGGGGACTGCTGGGTCAGGGCGCAGGAGGCGCGCCGTTCTCGGCCGGGGCATCCCCGACGCGGCCCGTGCGGAAGCGCTCACGAAGGTTCTCCAGCTTGTTGCGGACGCTTCCGTCAAAGACCCGATCGCCAATTCGGACGACGACACCTCCGATCAGGGATTCATCGACATCCACAACGAGACGGATCTTCTTACCGGTGGTCGCCTTCAGCGCGTTCTTGAGCGCCTCCCGGTCGTCGTCAGACAAATCGTATGCTGCCTTCACATGAGCCTCGACCACGCCACGTTGTTCATCCCGCAGCGCCCGGTACTGATTCGTCATCGGGGAGATCATACCCTCCCGGTCTTTTCGAACCAGGAGTTTGAGAAAGCGAACCGTCAGCTCATGCGTACGATCAGCCAACAGAGCGTCAATCACGTTTCCCTTCTTCTCGTCAGATATGACGGGATTCTGAAAGAAACGATGTAGCTCGTGCGAGTCGTCGAGCGAGGCGCGAAGAAGGGCGACATCGCCATCGATGGCATCGACAATGCCAAGGCGATCGGCCTCTTCATAAAGCGCGGTCGCGTACCGGCGAGCGACAGTGCGTTGACTCATAGGGTGTGCAGGCGATTAGGCGTTCAGCAGGAAACAGCGGCCAGGCCGCTGAAGAATAGCGACGCGCTTAATTCTGGGGCAGGTCGTCGATGAAGTCGTTGACCAGCTTGCGCTGACGCGGGGCGTCAAGATCTTCCTTGACGATTTTCGAAGCAGCCTGCACAGCGAGGTCGGCAACTTCGTCGCGGAGTTCTTGGAGCGCACCCTGCTTCTCGCGTTCGATTTCAGCACGGGCCTGCTCCTGCATGCGCTGCACCTCTTCGCGCATCTGAGCTTTCTCCTTCTCCTTCAGCTCTTCGGCAGATTCGCGCGCCTCGCGAAGAATACGTTGCGCTTCACGCTCGGCTTCGCGGCGGGCTTTGTCGTTTTCGGCCTGAATTTGCTTCGCTTCCTGCAGCGCTTTTTCGGCGCGGCGGATCGAATTATCGATCGTTTCCTCCCGGTCCTTCAGGGACGTGGTGATCGGCCCCCACGCGTATTTGTAGAGAACGAAAAGCAGGATCGAGAACGCGATTGCTTTCCAGACGATGAGTCCGGAGGCAGGTTCGAGAAGTCCGGCAGCAAGTACGAGGTGCATAACAGTCTTCCGGGAAGTATTCCGGGATGAAGATTCTCCGGGGCGAGAGGCAGACCGCAAAGCGAAAGCGACGCGGTCAACAACAGGGATCGAATGGGTAAACGAGGGATTGGGCCCTCAGGTGCCCATTCGGGAGGGTCGGCGGTGCAGCGGGCGAGCGTGGACGGGTCGCGGCAGTCTGCCGACGCGTTTCCGCACGAACGAAAACGTCTCGGCAGACCGGCACGAGCCGAGCACAGCACAGCGATAAACGATCGGGCCAGAGGCCGCCTCGGGAGAGGCGAGTCGCGCCACCGTCGCATGCTGCCCGAAGACAACTAACGACGGCGACGTCCACTCGGACCTGTTCGTATCGCCGGGAGCGTCCCCTCCATGCACTACGCATGGGCGACTGGACGCTGTGAAGCCGGTGCCGGAGCCGCGTAGGTTACGACGTCGCCAGCAGGACGCAGATAACGAGACCGAAGAGGGCAACACCCTCAATCAGCGCCGCGGCAATAATCATCGACGTACGGATGTCACCGGCGGCTTCCGGCTGACGTGCAGAGCCTTCCATCGCAGGGCCAGCAAGACGGCCAATGCCGTAGCTAGCACCAATCGTCACGAGTCCGGCGCCAAGACCGGCAGCAAGAAAAGCGTATGCAGTCGGATCAAATTCCATAGTGAAAACCTCAGGTTAAGTCGTTCGAGTCGGTGGGGCGAGTGTAGATCCCGGGGAACCGGGGTACGAACAGGAAGGGTCCTGCATCGTGGGGGTCCTGCAAAGGGTTGTACTGCGAGGCACACCTCGGCCCGAGCCAAGGTGACCGTTCCGAAGCAAATCGATGCTAGGATGCAACGGCTTCGCGTTCGGTGGAGACGCGCGTCTTCTCGGGAGCGGCGCCGTCACCCGCAAGGGCGGGCGTCAGGTCTCCGGTGTCGTGGTGGTGCTCATGCTCGTGATGCTCATCATGGTGATCGTGCTCTTCGACGGACATGCCGATGAAGAGCGCCGACAGGATGGTGAACACGTAGGCCTGAATGAAGGCCACCAGCAGCTTCACCAGTGAGATAAACACCGTCAGGAAGATGCTTGGGATGGCGGCCCCATAGGCCGCGGTCGGCCCGAACGTCACGTTCATAATGAAGATGAGCCCGAGCAGGCTGAAGATCACCAACGCACCTGCCGCCATATTCGCAAAGAGACGAATGGCAAGCGCAAAGTGACGGGTTAAGAGTCCGAGAATCTCGACAGGGACGAGAATAATTCGGATCAGAACCGGCACCTCAGGCGGGCCGAGAAGGATATGTCTCCAGTGATCCTTCGATGCGTACACCTGCCCGATCACGAAGGTGAAGACCGCCAGCATACCCGTGACCGCCAGATTGGAGGTCGCGGCAGCGCCGTACGGCACAAGCCCGAGCAGGTTTGCAAACAGAATGAAGAAGAATGCTGTCAGCAGGTACGGCAGAAATTTTTCGTGCTTATCGCCGAGCGTTGGCTTGGCGATCTCGTCGCGGATGTAGATAATCAACGCCTCAAAGGCATTCTGAAACACCCCTCTGGGTGCTTCATCGCGCCCGACGCCTCGCTTGTATTTATTCGCAAGCGAAATACCGATAACGGCGACGATCAGCATCGCCAGGAGTCCGAAAAGCAAGTGCCGCGAGATCGAGAAGTCCAAGATCACGCTTCCGGCCGCCGGCTGAAGCTGGGCGTGAAGGTGCTTATGACTTTCGATCGCCGTCTCGAGCTGCGCCGCGGTCTTCACGGGCCCCTCTTCGAGAACAAGCTGAAAGTCACCGGACCGAAGCGCGGCCGCGGTCGAAGCATATGCCTTCACGGTGAGCGAGCCTGACGCATCTTCCATCAGGAATATACGCGGGAGCTCGACCGTGGCCATCGGCTCAAACTCAAGGTAAAAGCCGTCGGCCGTATGCCCAACGATGTCGACCGTCCCCCCTTCTGCGGCCTGGGCATTCATCGGGGCCCAGAACACGCCGAGGGTGAGCACGACGAGCAGAGCGTACAGGGACTTCTTCATGGCAACGTGTCGTTCGTACATGCAGTACCCGTGGTTACGGATGGGTGCGGCCGGCATGAGCCCCTGTGGAGCTTTCACTGCCGCCCGCATTGAAAAAACATTGCTGTGTGCCTGGTGGATGCCGGCGCGATGAGGCAACCAGTTGATACGTGCTCCAAATCGATACAGAAACTACAAGCGTGACGCCTTCACCAAGCGAGTGAAAGCACCGCCTACTTCACCGTCGCGCATCGTCGGACGCATCCCCAGCCGCTTCGCGGACCACGTCGCTTGTCTGGCGATGAAGGTGCAACACCTCCATAATAAGCGTTACGACGAAGACCCCAAAGAAAGAGCCGATGAATGCTGTCTCGTCGACCGGCACAAAGACCAGTGTTACTGTAACGAGAAGCAGGGCAAATGCCATTCGCGCCAAAAGACCACCGAAGGCGATGGCCAGAAACTGGTTTCGACTACCGGACTGAAGCGCAACCCGATGCGTTATGAGACTCGCGATCGCATATAGCAGGGCTAGCCCTACACCGATAGCGAGTCCGATCAGTACTGGTTCATCCATAGTCGACTCCGTTCGACTGCAACATGTGAGTGCAGTGATCCCGCCCAAATATCGCATCGGGCGAAATGCCGATTCACATCAGCATTCGGAATCTACTGATTAGCAAGAGAGGTGCTGATAAGGGACAGTGAATAATAAGTCAAAGGGGGATGGAAAGCGACGAGTCGAACCAGCCCAAACCTACCAGCGCCCTCCGGAAGCGTGTCGATCTACCGCCAAACCCATGTCGGTTTGGGCTCAACCATCCGGCGACGTGCCCGAATCGGACGCGCCCGACTCACTCTTTTTTCTCCTCCGTACCTTTTTCTGCTCCTCCTCGATGTTGAAGCGCATGATGATCCCGAGAATGGCAACAAAGCTCAACACCGTCCCGGCGATGCTCAGCCAGGGTACTGTTTCGAGGTAGCGGTCCAGCCAGGCTCCGCCCCCACCGAAGATGAGAATCGCGGCAGCGATGCGATACCCTAGGTCGATGTGCGGCCCAGCCACGCGTAATGATTCCTGCCAACTTGCCTTTCCCATTACACCGAATCGATTGGCGTGGTCATGATGGCTGCGTCGGCCCCACCCTCAACATGCGAATCGACCGATCTACTTCTTCGCACCCGACGACTCAGGGGTCGCCGTACCGGAATCGACCGAACTCTTCTTCGAGCTGGGCTTCCCGGACGCACTCGACGACTTAGATGACTTGGACGTGGAGGCTGCGACATCGTCGGACCCAACCGCTTTTTCGGTGACTGCCTCTCCCATCTTACACGTGCCGGTGAAGACGGCACCTTCCTCGACGACCAGACGGTCGGTCTGGATACTTCCATCAACATGTGCTGTGCTTTCCAGCTCTAGACGCTCGTCGACGTATACTTCTCCTTCGATGGTGCCGCCAACAGCGGCATTGGTGGCGCGCAGCTCTCCTTCTACGACACCATTTTTCGAGATGACCGCCCGACCGTTCACGATCAGCTTACCGACGACGCGGCCGCTGACATTCACGTTGCTCTCTGCGCGAAGCGTCCCTTCGAAAACGGTCCCTTCGCCAACGATATTGAACTGGGCCTGACTTTGTCCACTGCCCTGATTAGCCATAGACGATTTTGAGCTTTTGTCTTTCTTATTTCCGAAAATAGCCATTCGACGTGCGGGGGAGGGAATGCAAGAAACGACTACGCTGAGAAGACGACCTACGCCACACCCAGCGCAAGGCCCGACCGATGCAATGACGACCGAGCCGCGTGCGCCCGCTTATAGAGATCGTCCTGCGTGTGGATGGTACACCACAGAACGGGCATATCCAAACGCAAACGAGCTGGAGAGAGATGCTGGCGCTATGAAGCGGACACGGATCTGGGGGCTCATAAGATCCACCCTGCGCCAGATAAAGGAGGACCTCACCACGAAATTCGACCAACCTCACCGATTTCCCACATGGATCAGCCTAGAAGTATGGACACCCGTGGCCGCTCTACCATCCTTCGAAGAGGGGCCGCGGGTCCTGCGCGAGCCCATTGTGCCAGAGCTCAAAGTGCAAGTGCGGACCGGTCGTGATCTCGCCCGAGTTGCCACTGATCGCGACGGCTTCTTGCTGATGCACGCGGTCGCCGACGCGCTTAACGAGGCGCTGGTTATGCTTGTAGACCGACACGTACCCATCCGCATGCTGCACTGCTACCGTAAAGCCCCCATCGTTCGTCCAATCAGCAAAGATGACGTAACCGTCCGCCACGGAGTACACATACGAGCCGGCCTCAACGGCGATATCAATCGCGTAATGACCCTCTCGCACGTTAAAGCCGCGGGTCGGGAAGCCCGTCTCGACCGGAGGAGCCAGCGGCATTCGCAGACTCGGCAATCCATCGACGGAGCCCGAAGACGACGCGCTGCTCGCCGGGAAGCTCGTGACCGTCACGGCCGGTTGCTCGTGCACCTCGCTGTTTCCCGATCGCTGCTGTGGAGCCGGACGGCTTCGGGCGCCGGGCTGAGATGCCGGCTCCGAGGCAGATGCTGCTCCACGCGGCTCAACGCGACCTGTCATGAGTTGCTGCAGCCGCTCGATGTAGCGACGCTGCACCGTCAGCGAGTCGCGAAGGGCCGCGACGCGCATCGCACTCAGCTGCGCGCTACGCTGCACAGCCTCGGTTCCGTAGCCAGGAATAAGCGTACGGATCGGGGTGAACGCAATGATCGCCGTCGTGAGGACCACCGCGGCACCCAGTGTGGATAGCCAGAGCACACCGAGCTCCCGTGGGCGGACCTCATGTCGCCGCGCGGGGTCCGAGCTCTCGTCGTTCATGACGAGAACGGTAAGTTTTGCACGCCAGTGGTCGGCGAGATCCGACAAGAACGTCCACATGCGAGATCGGTGCTTAGGGGAAACGGGGCACGAGCGAGATGAGCACACGCAATGGAACGGCCGTAACGCCATCCAACTTGGCTCGTCGTCTTACAACGTAGGGCACTTACCGGACGATTTCACCGGCATCCCCACGAAAAGGATGCGGTATACCGACGATTTTCGAATAGCGGGGAAACAACATGCAAGGTGCCATTGTGCTCTACAACTGTACCCGTGGAGATACGTGTTCGGTCGCCCGGAGCATTTGACTATGCTACAGAGGCTCGACCCCGAAAGCCGTATTTCCCCAGCTTTTGAATATGAAAGACAGCATCCGACATGCCGCAGAATAAGTCCGCAGAGAAGCGTATCCGCCAGAACGAAAAGCGGCGCAGCCGCAACAAGGCCAAGAAGACGAACGTCCGGTCGATGATGAAAAAGCTCCGTGCCACGGAGGATAAGGCCGAAGCTGAATCGCTTCTCGACGACGTCAAGGCAGCCCTCGACCGCCTGGCCGGCAAGGGTATTATCCACAAGAACAAGGCCGCCAACTACAAGAGCAAGCTTGAGAAGCACGTGAACTCGCTCGATGCGTAGGCCGAAAGGTCGAGTCTATCCATCCGGGTGGGCTCCCTTTTACGAAACGACGGCGTCCAACCGCTTTCGAGGCTCGCTCACGCGTAGCCGTACCGCCAACATGCGATGAACTCGGAATGACGAGATTCAAGCGCATGCGTGCGAAGATTTTATTCCGTTAACGTGATAACTCTTCAACGCGGCGGTCAAAGCATTGCGTTCCGGTTGGATATTCCCAATATTCGCGGAGGAAGACCATGCCTGTGCCGAAGGTATTTGGCATGTTTCCCCACGTTGCCGTATACATGAGCGCAGCGTACCTGCGATTTTCGAGGCGAGTTCAGTCGCCGAAACGACCCGAAACAATCGCTTTTGTGCATGGGAAGGTAGCGGGTTAGATTTATTTCCCGCTCATCTCATGATCGCTCCGGGTCGGTTCGCGGAGACTCTTGTTGCACGATCATAGCCCGATTCGTCTGATTACAACCAGACGATATCAACCATCGGGTCTGTTCTCACCTGAACTGCAGCCGCAGTCGCGCCAAATTGTTCTTTACTTGCACGTCGACTGCGCGTTGTCTTTTCGCTTTACCGCGCATTGGTCCGTTCATCGGACTCATCCAGCAGCAGGGGTTTCTCCTGCACCAGGGCTTCGGCCCTATATTGAAGCACCGGCATCGTAGCATCGGTTTTCGCTTCCTCAGACGCAGCGCAACCAACCACTATGAAAATACATACTGTGAACGCACGTCAAAGCTTCACCTATTGGCTTCCTCTTCTGCTCGTCCTCGGCGGGCTCTTCGCCGCGGGTTGCGGCCCAACGGCTCCAGAGGTCATGTCGACTTCTGGACCGGATGAGCTGGAAACCGGCGAATCTGGCACGTTTGAGGCCACCGTCAACGAAGATGTCGGTGAAGATGGCCTCAGCTACACCTGGAACTTCGGCGACGGCAACACCGGCTCCGGCCTCCTCGCGAGCCACAGCTTCAGCTCGCCCGGAGAGTACCAGGTCGTGTTCACCGCCCAGAACGAAGGCGGTACAGCCCGCGACACGATGATGGTCAACGTGGTGCGCCCGCCGCAGCCAGCCCGCATCACCACGATCAACGCCAACCCGAATCCGGCAGACGAAGGCGAGTCGGTTAGCTTCAGCAGCAACGTCCGCGGCGACAGCCCCCTCTCCTATGAGTGGGACTTCGGCGACGGAAACACCGCTACCGGCGAGTCGGCTTCGCACACGTTCGAAGAGCCGGGCCAGTACACCGTCTCCCTCACCGCGTCGAACGACGTCGGCCAGGACACGCGCACCCTCAACATGACGGTCGAGCGTGACCTGCCGCCGATCTGCACCAGCGTCAGCGAGTTCAACTCGGCGTTCTTCAGCCGGAACTCCAGCACGCTCTCGGATGAAGCCGAGTCCTCCCTTATGGAGAACAGCGACATCCTGAGCCAGTGCCCGAACCTCAGCGTTCGCGTCGAAGGATACGCCGCCCCGGGCGAGCGTAGCCCTGAGTCCCTGTCGGAAGATCGCGCCCGCGCGGTCTCCCAGTTCTACCAGGACAACGATGTTGCCGCGAGCCGCGTCACGACGTCTGCTGAAGGCGAAGTGGGTGGAGTCACGAGCAAGAAAGGTGGCACGCGTCAGTTCCGCCGCGCCGACTCGATTCCGGTGCGCAACTAACGTATCCGCCTGACGGATCTGGCGAGATTCGCTCTCGCCACCAAGGCCTCCTTCCTCCGGGAAGGAGGCCTTTTTGTATGCAAACGGGTGTTTTGGCGCAGCGAATGGGCTTTCCCTCCCCGGCGAACTCCTGACCTCTCTGCTCCGTTTTCTACTTCCTCTTCTGTTTCTCTCTCGTCGCCTCCTTCCTTCATCCCCATGCCCGGCTTCGACGCATCAGCCCAATTGGATCTCACGCTACGCCTGAAGGCTGAAGCACGGCGCCTCGGCTTTGACGACTGCGGCATCTCTTCCGCTGAGCCCCTTGACGAGGAAGCCCGCCGTCTCGAACAATGGCTTCTCGAGGGACGCTACGCGACGATGGAGTGGATGGCGAACCATTTCGACAAGCGCACCGACCCCACCCAACTGGTTGAGGGGGCGCAGTCGGTCATCTCTGTGCTCCACAACTATTACCAACCCGATCCGCCCGAAGCGTCCGACGGGCGGGGAAAGATCAGTCGGTATGCGTGGGGCGACGATTACCACGAGGTGATGAAGGACAAGCTGTACCGCCTCTATCAGTGGCTCCAGGAGGAGGTGGGTACAGATGTAAACGGGCGCGCATTTGTAGACTCGGCGCCCGTGATGGACAAAGCCTGGGCGGCTCGGTCCGGACTCGGCTGGCAGGGAAAGAATACCCTCCTGCTGAATCGCGAGATGGGCTCGTACTTCTTTCTTGGTGAGCTGATCGTCGACGTCCCTCTGACCCCCGATGCGCCGGTTCCCGACTCATGCGGCTCCTGCACTCGGTGCCTGGATGCCTGCCCGACCGACGCGCTGTACGAACCGTATGCTCTCGACGCTTCACGCTGCATCTCCTACCTCACGATTGAGCACCGTGGCTTCGACGTGCCGGACGAGATCCGTGAGGAATTGCACAACTGGATCTTCGGCTGCGACATCTGTCAGCAGGTCTGCCCGTGGAATAAATTTTCGCGCCCGACGCAGGAGCCAAGGTACGAAGCGCGGGAGGACGTCCGCGACACCGACTTACATGACTGGGTGGAGATGAATCTGGATGCCTTCGAGAAACGCTTTCAAGGTACGCCGGTCACGAGGGCCGGCTACGAAGGCTTTCAGCGGAACGTGCGAAATGCGATGGCGAAACTGGAGTCCACGTCGTAGCAGCAACTTACTCTGCAACTGCCGTTTCCACAGTCGTGGAGGATCGCTCTGCTGCAGCCTCGGCCTCCTCGCGCCGCTCCCTGGGCGCAACCAGGGGAATCCACGCAAGGCCGCTGGCGATCTGCAGTCCAGCAAATGCAAGAACGGTCTGGCGAATCGTCAGCAGGTCCAACTCCAGGATCACGCTTGCGACGACGATCGAAACCGATTCGGCGACCATCACAAGCAGCCACTCCGTCGAGAAGACCCGGCCCCGGAAGCGATCCTCCGTTCGCTTCTGTAGCATCACGGTGCTAAGCACCCAGTTGGAGGCACTCGCGGCATGAGCGATCACGACGAGGACGCAGACGGCCGTCACACCGAGCGTGGTCGGTGACCACGGAATCAGGCCGACCCCGAAGTAGAACGCGCCGCACACCGCGATCGAGCCGCCAATCACCGTCGGCCAGTTGGATCGATCCGAAAAGATGGCGCGTGTCACGATCGGCCCGATGCCGGTCCCGATGCCACGCGCCATGAACAACACGCCGATCCCGGCCGCGACGGCACCTGGCTGAATCTCGTCTCCGATAAGCGTTAGCATGTACACGAGCGCTCCGCCCCCGATCGCCCACGTCGCTTTCGCTAGCGCAATCCGCCGAACGCGCGCATGGCGCTTCAGGTGGCGCCATCCATCGACAATTTCCCGAAAGGCGGACTGGACCAGCCCCTTCTCCGTCTCGACCCTATCCTGCGGAATGCGGGTGCCGTAGATGAATACAGCCGACACGAGGTACGTCACGCTATCGATGATGAAGACCGTGGACGGCCCGAGCCATTCCGTCGCAAGGCCTCCGAGCGCCGCTCCGACGGCGAGCATCGTCGACCACGTGGCCGACGAGATCGCGTTTGCGGTCAACAGTTCGCGAGGCGTCGTAATGTTTGGGATGGACGAGCTCTTCGCCGGCTGAAATACGGCTCCGATCACGACCTGTGCCGTCATGAGAGCGTAGAGCCACGGGACATCCGCAGCGTCGTTGATCAGCAGGAAGCCGAGCACAACGACAGCACGCGCCAGATCCGCTCCGATCATCAGCTGACGCCGATTAAACCGGTCGACGATAACACCGGCCAGCGGGGCGACAATGGCCCACGGCAGCATCTTGATCACGAAGACGAGACCGAGAGCAAGCGGCGACCCGGAGAGGGTGCTAACGAGCGTGTAGAGCGCGATGGTATTGAACCAGTCGCCCAGGTAAGAGATGAGGGTGCCGGCCCAGAGCCGCCGGAAGTTTTGATTTCCGCGCAGGAGCTCGATGTAGCCAGCCTGCTCGTCAACCTCTTTGTCGTGCGATGTGCGGGGGGAAGTAGCCATAGGGGAGCTTAGACCGACTGTCCCCCCGGCGGAGTTTCTCGCCTACGATAAAATCACTTTGGCTGAAAAGTTCAAAGTTCAGCGTTCAGGGTTCAGGGTTCAGGGTTCAGCGGACTGCCGAATGACCTGAAGGGGGATGCCCATTGAGATATAAAACAAAAAACCGTCGCACGGCGGTGCGACGGTTGATCCCTTCGGGAATGATCGAGAGGCCTCTCTCATCCGGTAGATTCATTTTACCGATGTTGCGCGGACCACGAATTTCAGAGCTCAAGGTTCGTCGTGTGCAGACCGCACCGGGGTGGCTGGGGGCAGTCGGCCTGGCTGTGCAGAGAGGCTCGACGCGCGCCCCGGTTTGCGGCTGCGCTGGCTACAGAGGCGATGCGGTCGTACGTGTCCCCGGATGTACCCAAAATAATAAAGCACCCCGCCGGTCTCGACGGGGTGCTGCAGTTGTACCGGATGTGGCGGTGCGCTTACTGCTGAGCGTCGGCCGACTCAGGCTCGGAGGTTTCCGCCTGTGGCGTCCCCTGCTCGGGGCGAAGGAGCGGGAAGAGAATGACGTCGCGAATCGACTCCTGTCCGGTCATGATCATTGTGAGACGGTCGACGCCGATACCGAGTCCGGCTGCAGGCGGCATCCCATACTCCATCGCTCGGAGGTAGTCTTCGTCGATCGGCGTGGCTTCGTCGTCGCCGGCGGCGCGCATGGCGGCCTGCTCTTCGAAGCGTTCGCGCTGATCCTGCGGGTCATTGAGCTCGCTAAAGGCGTTCGCGACCTCTTTGCCAGCAATGATGAGTTCGAAGCGCTCGACCAGGCCCTCCTTCTCGCGGTGTTTCTTCGCGAGCGGACTCAGCTCGACCGGGTAATCGGTCACGAATGTCGGCTGGATTAGCGACGGCTCGACCGTTTCGCCGAAGATTTCATCCAGCAGTTTTGCGAGACTCATATCCTCGTCGATGTCGTCGAGGTGCAGCTCGTTTTTCGCGACATCGTACACGCGATCGCGGTCCGCCTGGTAGAGATCGAAGCCGGTGGCGTCCTCAATCGCCCCGAAGAAGGTGACGCGGTCGAACGGTGGCTCGAGATTGATCGTGTGCTCCTGCCACTCGATCTCGTACGAATCGTGGAGGGCCGTCGCGATGGTGCCCACGAGCGACTCGGTGAGCTCCATCATCCAGCGGTAATCCTTGTACGCCACGTAGAGCTCCATCATGGTGAACTCCGGATTGTGGAAGCGGCTGAGCCCTTCGTTCCGAAAGTCCTTAGAGATCTCGTAGACGCCATCGAAGCCGCCGACGAGGAGACGCTTGAGGTAGAGCTCGTCCGCGATGCGGAGGAAGAGCTCCATGTCGAGCGCGTTATGGTGCGTCGTGAACGGGCGAGCCGTTGCTCCTCCGTAGACCGGCTGCAGGACCGGCGTCTCGACCTCCAGGTAGTCCTTGCTGTCCAGGAAGTCGCGCATGGCACGAATCAGCGTGGACCGCTTCTGGAAGACGTCCCGGACATCCGGATTCACCACGAGGTCGACGTAGCGCTGGCGATACCGAAATTCCTTATCGGTGACCTCGTTGTAGACTTCGACATTACCCTCTTCGTCTTCGCGCTCCTTCACGACGGGAAGTGGCTTGAGCGACTTCGCGAGAAGCTGGAAGTCGTCACCGGCGCGCACCGTGACTTCGCCCATGCGCGTCTTGAAGACATGCCCTTTCAACCCGACGATGTCGCCGATGTCGAGGAGTTCGGTAAAGACCTCGTCGTACTGGCCCTCCGGCAGGTCGTTCTTGCGAACGTATGCCTGGATGGTCCCCGTCGAGTCCTGCACGTCGAAGAAGGCCGACTTGCCCATGACGCGCATCGACGTGATGCGGCCAGCGATCGACACGACGTACGGCGGGTCTTCGTCACCCTCTGGCTGGTGTTTATCCTCGTCGAACGTGTCCACAATTTCTTTCGCGTGCGCGTCGACGTCCCAGGCGTACGGGTACGGATTGATGCCTTTGGCTTCGAGCGCGTCTCGTTCTTCGCGTCGACGCTGTTCCTGTTCGGTCAGTTCGGCGGACGGTGCGGACATGCAGAGGGGTGGGCGTCAGTGATAAAGTGATCGGCCGGAGGAGTAGATCCTTCCGGTTCGTAGGTGTGCAGTACGGACACATACAAAAGACGCTCCCCGAAATGTCGGGTCGCGCCTGTTGCATGCGAGAATCTCACATGGCTTTGACGAACGCTCCAATCGCGTGTGGGGCACGACGGGCGTGCGAGCATCATTCAGATCACCTGAGATCAATCAGGAGATCCATTGGTCGGCTTCGAGCAGGAGCGCGTCGTGGTGACTCTGGAGCAGCTCCGTGACGTGTTCGCTGAGTTCGCGAGACGAGCTGCCATCCGGCTGTGCCGAGATCAGCGAGGCCATCCGATGGGTACCTTCTTCGAGGACGCCGAGGGCGTCGTTGAGGGCGAACCACCACGGCTTGTCGCCGGCACCGGTGTCGTCGGCCTCACTGCAGAGGTGCATCACGTTCGATTTACCGGTGCTGAGAGCCGATCGCAAGCTTGCGACCGCTTCCTGGGCGGTATCGATCATCGCGTTCAGCTTCTCACGCTGTCCGAGCGAGAGAGCTGCGTCGGCGGCCTTCCGCTCGAAGCAGAGGGCACGCTCGAGAATTTGCACGGCAGCGACGGCAACGGACTGGAAGGCAGCACCGTAGGTGTCCTGGGAACGAAGAAGCGCCTGGATTGCCTCGATCCGTCTCGAGGTCGAGGGCGCCTCATCCGCGTCGCTGTCCACCAGAAATGGTTTGCTCTTCAGCCGTTCGCGGTATCCTGCCGGTTGTCGGGCAGGCGCGGGTCGGCGAGCAGCCTGTGCGTCGCGCGTGTCGTTGTTTGTCATAATCGGGGTACACAATGGTACATTCATGCGTCGGCAGGCTACAGATCCTCACAATCTGACGGACCTACCGGGCCCGACGGTGGACGAAACTCACCTGACACCGGTGAAGCCGATGCATGTGATGTTTCACCACTCATAGCAGGCGTACAACGGGGCGTGATAGAGCGTGATCCGCCCCAAGTTCCCGCTAAACCGCACACCATCGAACAGGGCGTTTGCCAAACACCGTCTACACGTATAAACGCCCTATTCCCTTGAATGAACCTAAAGCCTGATGCTTTTTACGTCTCCGTAACGGAAACGTCAGTCATTCCAGGCGCCTGAGGCACACTCGCCTCCGTCGAGCCCGCCTGTATGATGTCAAGGATCGCACCGGACTGTTCATCTGTCAATCTGTCAGCACGACGAGCAACACGTACCTGTTCTTTCGCGAGGACGGCGTAGACCGGAAGCAGGTGCGGTGCACTCTTCTCCAGGGCCGCGAGATGTTCTTTTACCGTTCCAATGTCACCGCGAACGATCGGCCCCGTCAAAGCAATTTCCGGCGGTGCATCTTTCAGGTTGCTCCACGTCTGTTCGATAAGCGGTTGCACGACGCGAGTGGCATCGTTCGCAGCAAGACCGGCCGTCCCAAGCAGCTCGCGCACGACGGCTACGAGCGCGGCGAGGCCATTTGATGCAAGCGCTGCGGCCGCATGAACCCGCGTCTTCTCGGCCGGCGTGAGGACCATCGGATTGGCTCCAAGACGCTCGACCAGAGCCTCTGCATACGCTACAGCGTCCCCTTCTCCTTCCACACCGATGTAGATGTCATCGAAAACCTCCGGTGCGTTCCGATCCGGAAAGGTTTGCATCGGGTGGAAACTTACGACGGACGCCCCGACGCTCGCGAGGGGTTCGAGTACAGCGGACGGACTCGCCCCCGACGTATGAGCTACGATCGTTTCCGGCCACGGATGCGGGATTTCCGCCAGTTCAGCGGCGATAGAGGGGATCACGTCGTCGGGTACACAGAGGAAGACAACGCGAGCTGTGCCAGGCAAATCACTGAGACTTGTAGAAGCGACCGGCGCCGCCACCTCGCTGGCGAGGCGCTCGGCCGGCTCCCGGCGCGAACTGATGATCCCAGCGATGTCGATGTCGCACGCAGCCAGGCGGTGGGTGAGAGAGGTTCCAACAGCCCCCGCTCCGATGATGGCGACAGGACGATCCGTTGAGGAGGACACGGGCATGAAGCGCTTAATCGCGAGGACGAGCGACGACTGATTTACGCAGCGTGCTTCGACTGAATATCGCCGATGATGTCGAGGTGGTGCCGGCAGTGAACGTTTGCCGCACGGAACCACTCCGGGACCGTAAGAACGCCCCACATCGGATGCTCAAGCCCAGTATCGTCCGGAGCGCCATCTTTTGCGGCGTGAATGGCGGTGTTCATCTTTCCTGCGCTCCTCGCGAACGATTCCTGCAGCGTCTGCTCCGACAGATCCTCCGGCGGGCGCGTGTTGTCCGGAGCCTGGGCGATTCCCCGGGGAATGATCTCAGTGGTGAGTACCGTCCGCCCAGCCTTGGTGAGGCGCGGCTCGTCTCCTTTGACCGCTCCTTTGGCAAGAAGCGTCGCGGCTTTCATCATCATGGCCGTGGAGCCCAGTATGTGGTACAAGTGCTGCGCGGGCGACCAATCCGACACCGCTGGAACGGTTGCCTGCAAAAACGACGCGTCCGCGGCGATGAGCGCCTCGATCTCCTCGTACACTACGCGAAGGCGGTCGATTTCGTCCGCAATTATGATCTCGGACATGCGGTTTTAGGCTCTGTTGCGCGAGATGACGAGGATGTTTCGACTGGCATATGCTGTCTTCGCTCGATCATCCATCGTCCGCAGAGGAGAGAATGCTGGCGTAGCGATCCGGATGGTCAAACAGGTCGATAGCCGACGCGACGCGAACGTCGTAGTCGAGCGTCCGCTCAATGCGCGCACGTTCCGGAACGAACCGCGCCAGGATTTCCCGCTCGAGGTGCCGCTTCAGTGCGGTCGCATTCTCCTCGAACTCATCCATCTTCTCCTGCCGCAGTGCCGTCTGCAGTCGCGCCACCTCATCACTCACATCGTCATATCCATCGTCAGCGAAGCGCGTGCTGAGCTTATCGAAGGCCATCTCCGCATCGGTCGGGTACGTAAACCGCTCCTCTTCGAGCCACTCTCGGAAATTCCGGAGCGTGGTATCGTTCGCTTGGTAATTTTCCCTCAGCGAGTCCATCTGGGCGGCCACATGGTTTGCGTAAAAGAAAAAGGCCGCACGCCGCTGCAGTGCCTCCTCCAGCTCACTCGTCGGAGCCTCAGGGACCGTGATATCCGGCTCGATTCCGTGCTGGTCGCGAACCGTTCGGCCCCCGACCGTTTCGAAAGATCGGCCGACCGAGTCCGGCACCGCCGTTGATTCACCGCCCGAATAGTTGATGGACTGAATGGACCGCCCACTCGGCGTGTAATACTTGGCCGTCGTCATTTTCAGCGACGTGTTGTGCGGAAGAGACCGCACGACCTGAACCAGCCCCTTCCCGTACGTTGTCGTGCCCATCACGACGCCACGGTCAAGATCCTGAATGGCACCCGCAACGATCTCGGAGGCCGACGCACTGAACCCATCGACCAGTACGATCATGGGGACATCGGGAAGCATAGGTGCCCGGTCACTTCGGTAGGTCCGCTCCGTTTCCGGGAGGCGGCCCCGGGTCGAGACGATCACGGATCCTCGTGGAACGAAGAGCTCCGTGACATCCACGGCAGCGTCCAACAGGCCGCCGGGATTTCCACGCAAGTCGAGGACCAACCCGCGGAGCGACCGGTCTTCCTGCAGATTGCGAAGTGCATCGCGTACCTCTCCTCCTGCCTCACGAGTGAACCGTTCCAGCTTCACATATCCGACGCCCCCCAACTCGGTCGGCTCTCCCACGAATCCGGTATAGGTCACATTATTCAGCTTTACCTGCTCCCTCGTCAGCGTGAAGTCGATGGGCGTCGCCACACCTTCACGCCCTACAACGATGTTGACGGTCGTGCCGGGCTCCCCGCGCAGAAGCGTTCGCACGTCGGCCATCGATAGCTCGTCCGTGGACTGATCCTCGATTTCGAGAATCAGGTCTCCAGCGCGAACGCCCTGCTTGTAGCCGCTTGCTCCTTCGATCGGCGAGAGGACCGTCACTTTGCCGCCTCGTTTGCCGACGTTCAGCCCGACGCCACCGTAGCGCCCCCGCGTAATGATGTTAAGGTCTGCGTTGTCGGCTTCATCGATGAACGTCGTGTACGGGTCCAGCTCCGCAAGCATTGCATCGATGCCGGTTCGCATCAGATGCTCCGGATCAAGGGGTTCGACGTAGCCGGTGACCAGCTCTTCGTACGCAGCCCCGAAGATCTGGAAGTTTTTCCGGAGCTCGAAGAAGTCATCATCGCGCGGCATGAAGAACCCGACGAGCGTGCCCATAAACAACGAGCCCACAACCGCGAGGACGAGGAAGGAAGCAGTGGCCGTTCGACGAAGCATGGCGCAGGTTATCTTAAGTTTCCGAAATGCCCTGAGGTTTTGCGGCAGATATCGTTGTGCGAAAACCATACCGCCCACAGATGTCGCTCACTGCGGACCGCCCAGATGAACGTCCCTCGACAAATTATCTTGGGACACGCGGTGGACGAAGGCGAACATTACGCGTCCAGCATGCCGAGCTCCTTCCGGCGTTTCTTCGTTACCCACGCGACGACCAGAATGGAGAACTCGTAGAGCAGAAGCAGGGGTAGTGCAACGATGAGTTGCGAAATCGGATCGGGCGGTGTGAGAAACGCACCGATCACGAGAACGATGAGCAGCGCGTACTTCCGGTGCGTTCGCATAAACTCCGGGGTGATGAGACCGACTTTGCCGAGGAAATACATCACGACCGGCATTTCGAACAGTAATCCGGAGCCGAATGCCCAGAACGTCACCATGCTGAAGTACGTCATGATGTCGAACTGGTTTTCGATCTGCGCCGACAGCTCGTACGACGCGAAGAACTGCAGGGCGAGCGGTGTCAGGATAAGATACCCGAACGACACCCCAGTGAAGAAAAACAGGGCGGCAAAGATCGCAGCGAACCGCATGCCGCCTCGCTCTTCAGGATAAAGCGCCGGCTCGATGAACTTCCAGAAGAAGTATACGAAAACGGGTGATCCGATGATCACACCCACGACAACAAGCGTCCCGATGTCTGCGAAAAACTGACCCGTAATCGTGCGGTTTAGGAGGTTAAGTTCCTTCGCGTTGATCCCGAGGAGGTCATACATAAAGAACGACGTTCGCGTCGGCCCGATCAGCACGTCGTTGATAATCCACTGTCGCAGCACGACGCTGACGATAATGCCGACGACGAAGCCGGAGCACCCTTTGATAATGGTCCAACGCAGGTCCTCCAGGTGATCGAGGAGCGACATGTTACCGGACTCCATAACCGGATCGCTCGTCGACTCGCCGGGCTCTACCGATCCGTCACCCTGAATTCCCGGGCGGCTTTCGGTATCGGAAGGGGTGGCATCGGGCATGAGCAGTAGAGCAAACTGATACGACAGGGGGAAGGAATGCTGGGCCGGCAGGTCGGAGCATCCATACGAGAGCGCCCCGCAGGATGTCCCCGGGGGCGGCAAGCCGTCAAACGATCCAACAAAGAATCTATCTCACCATCCCGGTCAGGCGATAGCGAGGGACGGTTAGGCGCTATCTGAACTGGATTTCTTATTTTCCCGAAGGTTCAGGTCGAGCAGCGAATCAACCCACACCCCATCCTCTTCGATGCGCGATTGGCCGTTGCTCCACGTAAAGTTGAACAGGGTCATCATGCCGACGATGTTGAAGTTTTCCGCGCGAAGCAACTCAAGCGCCTGTCCTGCGCTCCGCCCGCTGTTGATAATATCGTCGAGCAGCACCGTTGGCTTCTCGGGCGTGACGGGTCCTTCGACCAGGCGACGACGCCCGTGCCCTTTCGCCTCGTCCCGCACGAGCCCGCCCTTGAATGCCGGCGTGCCAGAATCCGCGAGGACGCTGCAGACCAGCGGGTACGCACCGAAGCCGTATCCCACGACCTGGTGAACGTCGCGATCGCGGAGACGGTCGGCCAGAACGCTGCCGACCTCGGCAAAAAGATCACCATCGAGCATCGGGACCCGCGTATCCAGGAGCCAGCCGATCGGCTGACCACGCGGATCCGTTATCAGTTCGTCCTCGCGACGGATGAGCGCGCGATCATAAATACGGCGCCCCAAATCGACGAGATCGGCGTAGGCGGACGAACTAAGCGAACTGCGGTCCATCGACGGCATAAGGATGCGACAAGGTCTGGATGAAGCGAGCCGTCGGGCCACGGCAGCCGGGACGGATCAGGAGCCGAGGACGCAGTCACGTCCGGGCCCGGTCGCCGGTTCGGCTCAGGGTGATAATGGATGCCTGTTCGAAAGGCGGTAGCGGGTATGCGTAGCGTCTGAACCGTTCGAGTTATAATTCCGTTCCGGATTACGCGACAACGAAGTCGTAAAGCGGGAAGCGGTCACACAGGGCGTGGACGTCGTTTCGAACCGATTTTCGGACGCCCTCGTCGTCGGGAGACTGCAGCACGCGGTCGATCAACTCAACGATCTGCTCGAACTCCTCCGGGCCAAATCCTCGGGTTGTCATCGCCGGCGTACCCAGTCGAATTCCGCTAGTCACGAACGGACTTTCGGTATCATAAGGCACCATGTTCTTGTTGGCCGTGATGTCCGCAGCCTCCAGGGCTTCCTCCGCCTTCTTGCCGGTTAGGTCTTTGTTTCGGAGGTCGATGAGCACCAGATGGTTGTCCGTCCCCCCGGATACGAGGTCGTACCCTCGATCCTGCAGAGCGTCCGCCATCACGTTCGCGTTCTCCACGACGTTCTGCGTATACGTGGCAAACTCAGGCTGGAGGGCTTCTTTGAACGCAACAGCCTTCGCAGCAATCACGTGCATGAGCGGTCCACCCTGCGTACCCGGGAAGACACCGGAATCCAGCACCTGTCCGAGAGACTTCGTGCGGCCGTCGCGGTAGGTGTACCCGAACGGGTTGTCGATGTCATTTCCAACGAGAATCATCCCGCCCCGCGGACCGCGAAGCGTCTTGTGCGTTGTCGTGGTGATGACGTGGGCGTGAGGCGCGGGATCGTTCAGCACGCCGGTGGCGATGAGTCCGGCCGTGTGCGCCATGTCCATCCAGAGCAACGCGCCGACCTCATCCGCGATCTCGCGAAACGCCGCATAGTCAAAGTCGCGGGGATACGCGCTGGCCCCGATGGAAATCATCTTCGGCTGCACCTCCTTGGCCTTATCCCGCACCTTATTCATGTCGATCCGTCCGGCATTCGGTCCGTCCTTATCGACACCGTAGAAATGGGCTTCGTAGAGGATGCCGGAGAAGTTGACTGGGCTCCCGTGGGTGAGGTGCCCCCCGTGCGCCAGGTCAAGCCCTAGCAGCTTGTCCCCCGGATCGAGGGCTTTCAGGTAGAGCGCGGCATTGGCCTGCGCCCCCGAGTGAGGTTGAACGTTGACCCAATCGACGCCGAAGAGCTCCTTCGCCCGATCCCGCGCGAGGTCCTCCGCCACATCGACGTATTTGCAGCCGCCGTAGTACCGTTTGCCGGGCAGTCCCTCCGCATATTTGTTCGTCAGCGGAGAGCCCATCGCCTCCATCACGGCCCGAGACGTAAAGTTCTCCGACGCGATCAACTCGATGCCGTCATTCTGACGTTCAACCTCACGACGGAGAGCATCGAACACCTCCGGGTCCTGCTGGGAAAGGTTCGTCGTAGACTCCTGAACGGACAGCTCACTCATGGGGGCGTGCAGAGAATAGTTAGAAAGTCAGAAAGCGGGATCCAGATCGACGACCGGACCGATACGTCACCCTTTTGCGACGTCAACATAAAACAGTGCGACGGGCTTGCGGTTCGCCGGACGTGCTTATTTCTCCGGCTCTCGGAGCGTGACGAACATGCCCGCAACTCCAAGATACCGATACTCGGCTACGTCATCTCCATCCGGGTCCACGTCGTACGTGCTGCAGACAAGGTACGAGCGTCGTGTTGTGGCTTCTTCGACGCCGGCAGCGAGGAGTTCGGACCCAGCCCCACCGAGTACGCGACCGAGCAATCCCCCTCCCGTTTCCTGTTCGATTCGGTCGGATGAGCGCTCTTTAAAGAAGGTGGAGAAGTCGTTCATCCCCGGATTGACGAGGAAAAGGACGAATGCAACGAGCAGCAGGCCGAGAAGCTTTTTCATCGAAGCAAGAAGATCGGAAACGGAAAAGAATCGGGGACTTCCAAATTAGTGTACGAGACCCGAGGGCGCAATGGCCGAGGCGAGACGACCGAAACCGATCTGGCGCCTGGTATTTTCTCATGCAACCCGCGAGCCATCGGATATCCTGGTCGCCCGTAGACAACGTCACGCCTCCCCGCCCCACGCCGCCGACAAGCGCTTGACGGATCTCCTCACCCGACGCGGTTGACCTCTCGATACAGGCGTCCTTCGTCCCGGTTCGCACGTGGTCACCCGTCGACTCGTATTCCGACTGAGAGTTCACGCGAGATCGGGCCAAACATTCAGGATGGTCGCTGCGCCCGTGTGAGGGTGAAGTAGAAGCTGGTCCCCGTCTCTGGAGAGCTATCGACCCAAATCTCTTCCCCTTGCTCTACCAGAAGCTCCTGGCAGATGTGGAGACCCAGTCCCGTTCCACTCTCTCCCTCCGTACCCGAACGGGAGGACTGACTCGTCATTTCGAAAAGATGATCTCGAATAGACTCGGGAATGCCCATACCGGTGTCAGATACTGAGACCGTGACCTGTCCTTCATCCGTCTCTGCAGCAATGCGGACCCGTCCTCCGGAATCGGTAAACTTGATGGCGTTTGAACCGAGGTTCCGAAGGACAATGTCGACGATGAACGCATCGGTAAAGACAGCGATGGCGGGGCCCACCCTATTTTCGATCGTAATATTCTTCCGTTCAGCCTGCGTTTCCAGCTGAGACATGGCGTCATCCACAAGAAGACGAAGGCTGTGAACGCCGAGGCTTGGGTTAAAATGACCCGTCTGAAGTCGAGACCACGTCAGCAGGTTGTCCAGCAGGTCCAGCGCCTGTTCGGCCGAGCGTTGGATGAGTGCCAGGGGCCGCTCGAACGAAGACGGTGGATTTTGCGTCGCCAGAAGCTCGGATAGGCCGCGGATACCGACGAGCGGGTTTTTGAGGTCATGGGAAATGAGCGAGAGCAGCTTATCCTTTTGCTCGTTCGACCGACTGAGTTCCTGCTTCGAACGGACGAGCATCTGGTTTAACTCGACGAGGTTCTCTGCACTTCGTCTGAGCACATCACTGCTCGATGTCAAAACGTCATTCGCCCCCCAGATGTACGGTCGCGAACCTGAGTCCCCGTTTTCATCGACGGACGACAACAGCTCTCCGTCATCATCTGCCTCCCCATCCGAATCAATAGACGGGGGACGGTTCGTCCAACGGTCGGCTGCGTAGACGTGGGCCATTTCCCCGTCTCCTCCTCCGGCCGATGACTCGGGCGCGTTCTGCTCCGGAAGAGACACGGTCGGCAGAGCCTGAATTCGACCGTCAAGCTGACCCGTTACGCGCTGAAGGACGTAGACCGCCCGTCGCCGCTCCGACACGAGGAGCCCCAGTAGCAAACCGGTCAAGGCGAGCGCGATCATGAAAAACTGGAATTCCAGCAAGTCGTCCTGCGTCCCGCGTGCGTGGATCGCTACCGTTGCGCCAAGATTGATGAGCAAAACGGCTACCAGCGCACGTGGCAGCCCATTGCGCAACGCAATCCAAAGCAGGGGAAGAAAGCATACATAAAACTGGAAGTGGCCTTCCCGGGTGAAGAAAAACGCCATAACCAGCGCCCCGAGGACCATCGTTGTTTCGACCAGAGCACTTGCCCAACCGTCGACGGAACGAAGGAAGAAGCGAACCTGCTCTCGCCCCGCGTCGCCGAGATCAGGTCGACCGAGCGCGGCATATCCTGCGAGCAGCCAGAGCGGCGTGATCGTAAGGATGCCAACGGAGTCTCCCGTCCACCACGAACTGGCTGCCGTAAACACCGTGTCCAACGTGTAGCCCTCCAACCCGGTGACGGCGTAGGCGGACACAGCACCTATGGAAACGACGAGCGGCAGACCCAACGCCACAAGCATGAACCGCCCTCCGAGCTTCAAACTGACCGGGTGGTCGGGAGAAAACGATTTTCTGAGCCACCAGGCTGCCCCCGCATTCGCGAGAGCAATAAACAGGTTTGGCAGGACAAGGTGAAACGCAGGAATTGCAGGCTCGGCAACCCAGAGCCCGCTCAGAAATGACATCAGGAAAACGACAGGCGCAAAGCGTGCGCCCAGGATAATGAGGAGCCCGAGATTCAAACCGGCCGACGGATACCAGATGCTTACCCCTGGTGCGACTTCAAACTGGGTCGCAAACGTGTCAAACAGGAAGAAGAGCGCACCATAAGCGACCAGGAGCGCTGCCTTCCTTGTAAATCTATGGGGCATCACAAACGAACCGGTAAGTCTGGGGGATAAAACTGACCCGGGTCTCAGATCTTGGCACAAACGGTGCCAGACATGAAAGAGATCGCTGTAGAACGGTATCGTGCCCACAAAAAGACCGCGCGTTCATACCGATCTTTTCGCGGAGCAAAGGCTACAGAGATATCACGCCTTCAATGTCGGATGCCTCCTCGTAAATCGCAATCACATCATCGCTCGTTTCGCAACGAAGATGTGCTGTTACGCTCATATAGTTCCCTTTGCTCGACTCACGAACGCGGACGGGATGGTCGTCAAAAACGCCCTTCAAATCCTCCACCGTGTCGGACGGAGCAATGAACTTAAACGTGTATCGCGTTGGCCAGTCGTTTTGATCGTCGAGAAGCTCCCGAAATCGTTCCCACCAGGCCTCGTCGTTTTCCGCCTCGGGTTGGTTGATGAACCGCATAGAGTGGTCGCGTTGGTAAAAGAAAATCCAGATATTGGCAGATCGGATAGGCGCCGTTCCGTTCGTGGCTGAACGTGCGCGGATCTGTCATGCACGTTCTGTATGTACGCTGCGGACATCCGTTCGTTCTACGCATCGGTCACATACCATAGTAACCTTGATCTCTTTCTTGACCGATCCACAACAGGCCGGGAACCCGTCGAACACATCCGGCATCCATCCGTCGGAATAAGCATGGCGAAGGAAAGCAGGTGACGAGCATGTACGTGAGAATAATGAGCGTCCACACGATTCGTCCGGTGCATGCACTTGCATCTTGTCCGGTGCATGCACTTGCATCGCTTCCTCGCCTCTAACCACGGCCTCCTATCCGACTCGACGACCATGCCTGAAGGTGTCATTGAGTGGTTCGACCACGAGGAGCAACACGGGCTGATCGAACCTGACGACGACGGCGACCCGATCCCGTTCAGCCTCGACGCCGTCCAGGACTATCATTCCGGCGAACGCATCAGTACGGGACAGCGCGTCGTGTACGAGATCGACGACATGGACGACGAAGCGATTTCCGTCGAACGTCTCTCGCCGACGGGGTACGGCTGAGCCTAACGGTCCGTGTCCCAGTCGACTCTTAAATCGATGCTTGCCGTCATGTCTACGACTGAAACTTCGCTCTCTCCCTCCCTTCCCGACCGCGTTGACCTCTGTGAGGTCGGCCCACGCGACGGCTTTCAGATGGAGGAGACGTTCATCCCGACGGAGCTGAAGTTAGAAACGATCCGGGCGCTTGCGGCCGCCGGCCTGCCCCGCATTCAGGTGACGTCGTTCGTCCACCCGAAGTGGGTTCCACAGATGCGCGATGCCGAACAGATCTGCGACCAGCTGCCGATGGCCGACGGCCTTGATGGGGCGACGCTCACGGGTCTCGCCCTCAACCGCAAAGGACTGGAGCGCGCGGTCGACGCCGGATGTCGCCACATCGACCTGTCCATCGCTACGCACGATGACCACAGCATGGACAACGCGAACATGCTGGTGGCGGAAGCGGTCGCCGAAGGAACCGAAATGGTCAAGGATGCACGCGCGGAGAACTGCGAGGTGCAGATGAACTTTCAGACGGTCTTCGGCTATCGCGAACCGGGGGACACGCCAATCGACCACGTCGTGGACCTTGCGAGTCGGTTTGCCGAGCTCGGCGTCGAATCGATCTCGCTCGCGGACTCAACCGGCATGGGCAACCCCGTGGCGATGCGCCGCGTCGTGGGTGCTGTGCAAGACGCGATCGGCGACACCCCCCTCGTTCTTCATCTTCACGACACGCGCGGCCTCGGACTCGCCAACCTGGTTGCGGCGCTGGAAATGGGCGTGACGAGATTCGACACGTCCCTCGCGGGCATGGGTGGCTGCCCCTTCATCGAGGGCGCAACCGGCAACATCGCCACGGAAGACACCGCGTACCTGCTCGATCAGATGGGCGTAGAAACGGACATCGATCTACCCGCTGTGGCCCAGGCCTCTTCTACCGTCGAGCAATTCCTCGACACCTCCTTCCCTGGCAAAATGCATCGCCTTCTCCTGCATGATGCCACGAGTAAACCAGCAGAGGCATCGGCCTAACGTTACCGAACTCTCTTTGAGAACGACTCTTCGGGCCTCTACGTCTCGACGGCCTCTTGTCCCGGAGGCGACGGTACGCGGCACGCCTGTCCATCCCCAGACGTCGCGGAAGGGGTGACGACTGGGTTTGAGGGCGCCTCGCGTCCGTCCCCACGCCCCTCATACCCGTCCGTCGCGCTCTGAATTGAGCATGCCGGCGCCGCCGCAATCGGCTCGGTAATCCCCCGGCCGTCGGGGAGCCAGCGCAGGAGTTCCATCCGGCCATCCATGTGCTCGACAAGCGCCGTGCAGCTCTCCACCCAGTCGCCCGTGTTGATATACTGGACGCCGTGAATGGTGCGCATCTCCGGGTGGTGAATATGACCGCACACCACGCCGTCCACATTTTCGAGCCGGGCGCGCCTGGCCACCGCATCCTCGAAATCCGCGATGAACTGCACAGCCTTTTTCGTCCTTCGCTTGAGGTAGGACGACAGCGACCAGTACGGCATGCCGAGCCATCGACGTCCCCGATTGACGTACCGGTTGAGCTTTAAGATGCCCGTGTACGCAACCGCACCGAGCCGGGAGAGCCAGCGGGCGTGACGAATCACTCCATCGAACTCATCTCCATGCAGCAGCAGAAAGCGACGCCCATCCGCCGTGGTATGCGTCGCCTCTTTCTTTAGATGAATGCCTCCGAGCCGGATTCCGGGAAATGCGCGAGCGGCTTCGTCGTGATTCCCTGGAATGTAGACGACGTCCGAGGTGCTGGCAATGTCGAGAAGGCATTGCACGACGTTGTTGTGTGTCGACGGCCAGTACCAGGATCGCTTCAGCGCCCACCCGTCGATAATATCACCGACAAGGTAATAGGTGTGGGCGTCCGTCTTTTCCAGGAAGTCCATCAGAAACTCCGCTTTTGACTCGCGGAGACCGAGATGGACATCCGAGATCCAAATCGTCCGGTACCGAGTTGGCGAAGAGATGTCCAGCTCGCTCGAGGATTCCGGGTTCAAATCCATCGGATACGTTGCACGAGATGAAGGGGGCGTATGATCGGCCTGCATATCTAACATACGCACGTCACGTTACGTAGGCGTCAAGCAGGCGTCATAAAACCATTGTTTCCTGTCAACCGGTCACGAGTCGACCTGGCGAACTGCGCGGATATGCGTTCGATCCGCTCCGATCTCATTCCGGTCGTCGATCACGCTATCGATGGTATAGCCGTGATCCACGAGGACATCATGCACCTGGTCGTGATTTCCATGGGTCTCGACAAGCACGACGTGGGGACGCGCACTCATGTTGAGGAGGATCGGCAGCTCTTCCCCCTCGCAGTCCATCTCGTAGACATCGGCATCGGGAAGCCGATCGTATGGAATGCGACGCAGATCATCCTGCGGACCATACGTGAAGCATGAGTTCTGCGGTTCTCCGACAGAAGCATGCTCGATCCAGACACGGTCCTCGAGATCATTGTGTCGGATCGTGTTTGAGCACACCTCAACCGCGGTACTCGACGGCTCGAACACCGTGACTCTGCCGTCGTCGCCCGCAGCCTGCGCAGCAACCGTCGCCGTCACGCCGAGCCCCCCGCCAACCACGACGACGTGGTCGCCCGGCTGAACGTATTTCCGAATCGCCTCGATCTCCGCTGCCTCGTACGAGGGGTTGCTGTCGACGGGCACCGCAGGCGTGTAAAACGGAAGCTGATCATCCAACGCTGACCGCGTAACCGGAACCTCGACGCCATTCAGCAAAATCACAGCTTCTTGCACACCGACCAGCGGCCGAACGTACGCTTCTAGCGCGTAGCAATAGACGTAATACGCTTTTTTAGAGATTGCAGAGACCCCGCCTGAGCGGAAGACCTGGAAAGCTTTTCGAATCATGAACGAGCAGGTGGGACCGAGGACAGCACGAAGCAGAACCAGCCTTATACCAAATCCAAATGACAATGTCGGGGTGACGATCGTCCGTGGAAGCGTTTCGCAGGCTAGACGACCTGTTTGACGGAGGGATCTCGAAAGCTAAGGGCAGTTGTTCATGCCGATGATCCGTCTGAAGGTCATCTTTTCGCGATGACGCAGCAGACGTGGTGCGCGAGATCCACCAAACCCCGTATTGAGAACATAGCGAGGACCGACCCGCGGGAGGTCCATACCATCGGATCGCCAAAGGCTGTCCGCCAAACAGGTTATGATTCCTGCGTATCTTCCTCTTTGTCGATCATATGGACACCACATCCGAGGCTTGGCATCGGGATACGGTCATTGGGATTCAGTACTAATGTCCACCCTGTGGCACAGATCCGCAAGCGCTTCGGCGATATGACGGATGAGGAATGCGGGAAAGGAACCACTCTCCACACCGTATCGACGCCAATAGAAAAAGCCCCGCCACCAGATGGGACGGGGCCTTCTTCATGTCTCGGGGTCAGATAGCCGGAGGATCAATTGAGCGACGGCGACGGCACCGGCTCGTACACGCCGGAGCACAGCAACCGGGAGACTTCGCGCTTCGGCCACGACTTGTATCGGAGGCGAGGGGGATAGTCAACAGGTTTACCGTCTTCGGTCAGCCATTCGAAGTAGACCTCGCAGGAGGTCTCGAACAGGACGCCGAGCGTACACCCTTTGCCCTGTAGGCAATACTTGTAGCACCCCGCGCAGGGGCGATCGCAAAACGAAAACCCGACCGGGGCTTCCTTCTCGAAATTCGTGAGTTCGGCCGTCGTAGACATAAACGAAGAGGGAGAATCGCGCATGGTGGCAAGAGCGTTACGCCGCTCTATTTAGACTTCTTCTAGATAAACGCCATCAGGAGTCGGTTCGTCAAGCGCCATCCATGAAGTTCGGGCGTAATCCACTCCAAGACCGCGGAAGAACCCTGCTCTAGCGCGTCAGGAAGGCGATATCTTACCCGTGGTGAGATTCCCTACAACGCAACAGGCTATTCCCGATAGGAGATGAGAGCGATTTAGACCGCCTCTAAATATCGGGCCAGATGGATCCGTCGTTTCCAGCGACCGTTTCCCCTCACACAAAATTCGACATCCCCCGATTGACGAGAGCCCAGGTCCGCTATGTCCCACGACATTCAGTCGATGTGCACCGCATGCAAGCATCTTGACCGGAATCGAAGCGACGATCACGTCTGCGACGCATTCCCGGAAGGCATCCCGGAAGACATCTGGAAGAATAAGCACGATCACCACGAGCCGTATCCGGGTGACCAGGGCGTACGCTTCGAGATTGCCCCCGTGCCAGAGAAGAAGAAAGAGGCCGAAACCGTCGGATAGCGATTCGCTCATGTCGCGTTTCCGCCTGGAGTCCCATCAGTTGAAACGCGGCGACCCATGCGGATCCGGAACACACGGGCCACCCTGCTCTGCCGACCTGCTCCTGAAGCAGGTCGGCTTTTTTTATGCAGACACCTTTTTAGGCGAACACGTGTAGGCAAGGACGTATCAGCGTGCGTTTCAAATCCGTCTCTTTCCTGCCTTCGACGTCAACCGATCCTCCAGCGAAAGAAGACTGGTGAATCCGTCCCCTCGACGCACCGTACCGCGCAACAGGCCTATGCCCTGCCCCAGGGCACGGCATAGGCAGACGGTTTCACGCGCGACACGTCGGCTCCGAGATTTCAGACGGTCGCAAGTGCTGACAGTGTTTTTCGTACCGAGCCGGCGTAGCTTTCACCAAAGTGATTCAGGTGATTAATCAGGTGGTAGAGATTGTAGACGTCGCGGCGCGTCTCATATCCGTCCTCGACCGGCCATGCTTCATTGTAGGCATCGTAGAACCGCGTATCGAACCCACCAAACAATTCGGTCATCGCAAGATCTGCTTCCCGGTGCCCGTAATAGGTTGCCGGATCGATAACAGCCGGTTCGCCCGTTGCCGTGACCATGAAATTTCCTTTCCATAGATCCCCATGGAGAATCGACGCGGGAGGCTGGGCGGGTAACAGGTCCGACAAATTCAGAAACAGTGCGTCCAGGTACTCATCCCATTCCGCCTCCCACCGATCATCAGCGCGGGCACGCTCGACCTGCGGTTCGAGACGGTGTTTCCGAAAGAATGTGATCCAGTCGTGCTCCCAGTCATTCTCCTGGGGCAACCGGCCAATGTAATTCGACCTGTCGAACCCATACTGCTTCTCCGTGGAGCGATGCATCTCGGCGAGTCCCCGTCCGAACGTCTCCCAGAACCGTCTCCCCTGCCGTCCGGCGTTGATCCACTGCAGTAGCAAAAACCCGGGGCGCTGGTCCGATGGTGGCTCCGTCTCGACAACGTCCGGGACGCTGATGCTTTCGGCTGCCCTGCGCAGAGCATCTAATCCTGCGGCTTCCCCCGGAAAGGTACGAGCAACGTTCTCCTCTCCCCATTTCAGGAAATAAGAACCCTGGCCCGTTTCAAGTCGGCATCCGTTCGCGATGCAGCCCCCGCTGACAGCCGCGCAGCCTTCAATGCTTGTATCGAGTTGAGTGGCGAGATGATCGCGTAGCGAGTCAGGAATCATAAGCATGCGTATTCCAGGAGAGAGTACAGCGCATCCGTGTCCGTGGGCACGTACCCGTTCGCGCAAGAAGGTGCCGACGACGCCAGAATGACAGTGGCAACAGCGACCGTCAAACCATTGGGGACGAGCATCCGGACGGCGGACGATCTTAAGGATACAAAGCCTTTCGCCCATCCTGCAAGATTCCCATACGCTTGATGTCGAACGGGATGTACCCACCGCTGCGTATCCGTGAATCCCGACGTGCTGCAGATCCTCTCGGCGCCGGGCCACTCGACAAACAGCTTAAACGATGTAGGGGATTCCTCTACACCGCTCCGGGACATGAACCCACGAGGTGCAAGTGACTTTCCTGTCTCAAACCTCGTCTGTTGATTCGTTTGTTAGTTTCGCGGTTGTAATACGGCCGTCATGCCCTCCCTCAACGCGCTGACCGATTCGGGCTCCTCCTCCGGTCGTCTTCTCGCGGCGCGTACTGCCTCATCCGCCCCGAACGATTATGAAGCTTCCTTTCCCATCGATTCCGGCTCACATACGCTGGCCCGGATTCGTCGTCGCCCTGCTCCTGATCAGTATAACGGCCAGTTTCTATACGCTGTACAAAGCGCAAACCGACGGTGGCGCGGCGATCGTAAAGGATTACTACGAGAAGGGAAAACAGTGGGACGACACCGCAAAAGCGATTCGTAATGGCGATGAGTTGACCGTTTCCGTTCGTGTCATGCCCGCATCCAGCGATGGAGAAATGAGACCGGTCGAGATTTCTGTTCAGGACCAGAGCGGAACGGCTGTTTCGGATCTGAACGGCATGATCCGCGCCCTCCGGCCTCATCTTTCCGCCCCGGTGGCTGCCGTACCGCTGCATCCCGTTGCCGACTCGCCGGGTACGTACCGCCAGCTTCTCCCGATCGCGTCGGATGGCGTGTGGGATTTTGAAATTGATGGTTCCCGCGGTGACACGCCAATCCAAACGACCGTTCGCACTCGACTCTAACCACCAACTCTTCGTCGACGGCTTTATCGCCCTTTTTCCTCGCCCTTATGTCGGCCTCCACCTCCCCACATACTGTTTCGCCCGGTGACTCTCTGCCGCAATCTGCCTCCGTGAGTGCGTCCACGGAAGCACCGGCCGCGCCCCCGGAGCCGAACGCGGAGTGTCGTCACTGTGGCCTACCGGTCGGCTCGAACCCGGTCGGGGACGACCCTTACTTCTGCTGCACGGGCTGCGAAATCGTCTTTCATGCTCTGCGGGACAACGGGTGGGATGATACGTTCTACCGCCTCTCTGATGTTGCGCGAGAGCGAGATGCAACGCCGGCCTCGCCCTCCATCGATCCGCTGATCCTGAGCGAACTGGATAGCGAGGCATTTCTGGACGAACATACGGTTCTCCATGACGACGACACCCGCTCCGTTGAGCTATTTCTTGACGGCGTCCATTGCGCAGCCTGTGTGTGGCTGGTGGAACGGCTTCCTCAGGAACGGGACGGCGTGATCGAAGCGAGACTTGACCTTCCCCGCGCTCGGCTCAGCCTGCGATACGACCCGGATCGGATCGAACTATCCGATGTTGCATCCTGGCTGGCTCAGTTCGGCTACACCTCACATCCGGTTCGCCATGACTCGTCAACCACGCGCACGGAGGGTGAGCGCAGACTTCTCGTCAAGGTCGGCGTCTCCTGGGCGCTTGCTGGCAATGTCATGTTGCTCGCCCTCGCGCTCTACTCCGGGCTCGACGTGTCGCAAGATCCCGGATTGGCCACGGCAGCGCGATGGCTCAGCATGCTGCTGGCGCTCGTCTCTGTCGGCTACGGCGGAACGGAGTTTTTCTCACGCGCCTGGGCCTCTATTAAGCTTGCCGTCCGCACCGGCTCGATTCGGAGCCTCCACATGGACACCCCGATTGCACTGGGTATTGCGGTCGGTTTCGTCGACAGCTCGTGGGCAACCGTCAGCGGAACCGGCGACGTCTGGTTCGACTCAATCACCGTTCTGATCGCCGCCCTCTTGACTGCGCGATGGCTCCAGATTCGAAGCCGCCGGCTCGCAGGAGATGCCACCGATCGCCTGCTCTCGCTGATCCCGTCCATGGTGCGGCGCGTGGCAAAGGATGGCACCACGGAGACCATTCGCATCGACGACGTCTTCGTCAACGATGTGGTGCGCGTCCCGGCCGGTGAGGTGATCCCGGTCGACGGACTCGTAGCCAGCGGCACGTCTACGGTGAACAATGCCGTACTGACGGGCGAGAGCCGCCCCGAATCGGTCGAGTCAGGGGATGAAGTCGCTGCCGGAGCGACCAATCTGAGCGCTCCCCTCGATGTCCTGGTTCAGGCCGCCGGGCAGGACACGCGCGTTGGTCAGCTACTAGCCTGGGTGCGAGACACGTCCGACAGCAACGCACGCGTCGTTTCCCTCGCCGATCGGCTTACGGGCTACTTCGTCAGCGCGGTCGCCGTGCTTGCCCTCTTCACCGCCGCGCTCTGGTGGATCATCGATCCAAGCCAGATGGCCCTTCACGTCGTGGCCCTCCTGGTCATCACATGTCCGTGTGCGCTCGGCATGGCCACACCGCTCGCCATGGCCGTAGCGACAGGGAAGGCCGCTCGTGCCGGCATCTTTATCAAAGAGGAGTCAGCGCTTCAGATATTGAATGATGTCGATGCCGTCGTCGTCGACAAGACTGGCACGCTGACCGAGGGAATGCTTTCCCTGGTCGATGCCGTAGGCGACGACGAAGCAATCGCCCTCGCCGCCGCGCTCGAAGCCAGCAGCACACACCCGATCGCAGAAGCACTTGTACGCGATCGCGGCGCCTGCCCGGCCCCCGGAGCAACGCCGCCTTCCGTCTCCGACGTGGATACGGTACAAGGTCAGGGCATCATCGGACGGGTCGACGGACGCCGCGTCGTTGTAGGACGCCCGGACTGGGTCCAGCGCGAACACACGACCCTCGCCGGAAATGCGACGGCGGATGAACCGTTTGCCAGTTTTGCTGAAGACGGATACACCCCGGTCGCTGTCGCCGTTGACGGCGAACTCAAAGCCGGCCTCGCGTTCGGTGACCGGATTCGTCCGAGCTCAAGCGAGATTATCCAGCAGCTGATGGAAAGCGGAACGGAGGTCTACCTCTGCTCCGGCGATCACCCGCAAACCGTCCAGGCGGTGGCCCGGACCCTCGGCATTCCGGCTGATCGCGCCACCGGACACGTTTCACCAGAAGAAAAGCGCCGTCACGTGGACGAACTGCGTCGTGACGGCCATACGGTCATGATGATCGGCGACGGCGTCAATGACGCAGGCGCCCTCCAGGCCGCAGATGTCGGTGTTGCGGTCGAAGGTGGTTCCACCGCAAGCCTCGTCGCCGCAGACATTTTTCTGACGCGCGATGGACTTGACCCGGTGGCTGACCTGTTCGACGGCGCGACCTCCGTCATGCGCGTCATCCGCCGCAATCTCGGCTTCTCCCTCAGTTACAATGTACTCGGAGCCGCTGCCGCTATCGCGGGCCTTGTTGGACCGCTCGTTGCCGCCATCGCAATGCCCATTAGCTCACTGATCGTTGTGACTGCTTCTATCCTGCAGCGCTCGTTTGACATCACCGATGAGAAGGCTCGCGACGCAGATGTCGCGTCATCGCACGTAGGTCGCGTTGACCGTCCACCCGCTGGCCGGCCTTCCCTTATGTCGGCATCTGCAGCCGACACAAGAACGCCTCAACCGTAGCAGACCTCCTCGCCCGACATTCAGCCTCTTATGGTTGTCTTTTACATCCTCACTCCCGTCGCCCTATTGCTTGCCGGTCTCGGCGTGGCTGGCTTCCTCTGGTCCGTCCGCAACGGCCAGTACGACGACGTGGAGACCCCGGCCATCCGCATACTCATCGACGATGAGGACGGTGGCCCGACGACCTAATCGTCGTCGCCCTGCCCGACCGTCACCCCACCGGTGACGTGCCCTCAGACGTTCCTTCCACCCGAATCGCCCTCTCTTCTCCAATGACCCTCTCCGCTTCCAAACCTGACGGATCGTCCACGACGACGCGCGCTGACGTTCCCGAGCCCGAAACGCCTGTCGCGGGCACCGAAGTCAATGCCCATACGTCCGAGTTTACCTGGACAGCTGTTTCGGATGCGACGGAATACGAGCTTCAGATTGCGCCAACGGCTGACTTCGCCGAGCCCTTCTTCGACTCCTCGGTGGGCGACACCACAACGATCTCTGTGTACGACGCCATTCCAGAGAATGGCTCCACATGTTACTGGCGTGTCCGCGCAATCACCGACGCCGGCGCAGGCGACTGGAGTGGCGTAGCAAACTTCGTTGCCGCTCGCGATACGGTTGTTGAACAGAGAACGGAGTCGACGCCACAGGCGAACACGATAAACAGCCCAGCCCCCACGCATCCGACAAAGAACGCGCCGGTGGATGGTCATGCGGCGACCTTCGAGTGGACCACTCTGCCTCAGATGAGTCGCTACGAGGTCGAAGTCGCCGAGAGCGATGACTTCGACACAATCATAGCGACCGTACCGGTTCGAAGCTCGAACATGCTCACCCTCTACGCGATGCTCCCCGAAGACGGGACCCCCTTCGCCTGGCGCGTTCGCGGCGTCCGTCAGGATGGGTCGCTAACCGATTGGTCCGGGCCAGCGTCTTTCGTGGCAGCCACGGATCAGGATGTCATCGATTACAAGGCCGAGGAAAAGCGCAAGGCGGAGGCTCGAAAAGAAGCAGAGGCTATGGAGAAGGCTTCTACCGCCACTGAGCGTGCAGAAGCAAGCGCGCCGGTACTTACCGCACAGACAAGTGGTACATTCGCCTACACGGTAGCCTACCTCATGATCTTGACCTTTGTCGCCACTGTTTACCTGATTAGTACCGCCGTCTAGGATAATTTTATTTGGATGTCACCCCCACATTTCGAAATCCATGGGTGAGGTCCATGGGTGAGGTGACAGGCTCCGACCGAAGAGCCTGTCACTGAGGGCAGCACTGCGCCCGGCCAACCGGTTTCTTGCCGGATGGTCGGGCGTTGGTGCGTTCTATCCGTCTTCTTCGGAATGCATTCGAATCGATCGGTCGACGGTCGACAACGGATAAGCGTCCGTTTTGGATAAGCGTCCGCATTCCGGGTTCGGTGGCGTTGGCCAACGTTCATTCAAATGACCGACTGTCAACTTCCAGCAAACGCATTCACTTGTTAGCGATGCGATTGCTACATTTCGCGTCCCGGCCTGATGACACACACCTCCTCCGCATGCCCGTCTCCGCCTCCCCCTCTCTTTCGTCAATCCTCGCCCTCGTACTGTTCACCACCCTCATTGGCGGCTGTGCACCTGATTCAACATCGAACGGCGACGCGCCCACGTCGCACCCCGCAGCACTTGCTCTTGACGGAGCCTTCGACGAGTGGAACTCAATTCCTGAACTCGTGCGCGACTCTATCGGGGATGGAGGTGAAACCGACGTCCAAAGCCTGTCGATGGCGCACGACGACGAGTATCTGTTTGTATCGTTTCGCCTGAACGCGGCGTTGACCCTGCAGCAGGACAACGACCTCACGCTCGCCCTGGACCTCGATGCAGACGAATCGACCGGAAATGCCGACGGCGCTGATCTCACGTGGACGTTTGGAGAGCGCAACGGCACGTACTACGGTCCGTCAACAACAGAACTGGGGCACGCGGACCTTGGCTTCGCGTCCCTTCCAACCGTATCGTCAAATCAATACGAGATCGCGCTACGTCGTGCGGCGACACCCGGCCAATCGGAGTGGCTGACGACGGGCGATACGGTTTGCGCCGTACTGGAGAGCCAGACCGACCGGGCCCCCGACACGGGGCGCGTGTGTTACAAACTGACAGAGGGGCCGTCGAACGTGAATGACGGACCCGTCGAACTGGAGCGCGCACCCGAGACGCAGGTACGGGTCATTTCTCACAACGTCCTCCAGGACACCCTCTTTACCGCCCCCGTGCGGAATGCCTATGAACGCATTTACCGGACGGTCGAACCGGACGTCTACGCACTCCAGGAAATCTACGATCACGAAGCAGAAGTCACGCGAACGCGCATCGCCGAACTGACGGACACAGATGCGACCGAGTGGCACACGGCCAAGCTTGGTCTTGACCTCGTCGTGGTCAGTCGCTTCCCTATTCTCGGAACGCATACCATTCCCGGTTTCGAGGATTACGAGAGCGGCGCGTACCTGCTTGACACCAACCAGGAAATGGGACATCCACTCTTGCTGATCAATATGCATCCGCCGTGCTGCACGGGAGGTGAGCCCACGTCCGACCTGAAGCGGCAACGCGTCGTAGACGCCGTCGTGGCCTTCCTTCGCGATACACACGAAGATGGCGGACCGCTTGATGTACCCACCGACACACCCATCCTTATCGTCGGCGACATGAACTTCGTCGGGGATGCGCAGCAACCGGCTAGCCTCGCAGACGGCGGCATCCTGAACACGTCTCTCTTTGGGGACGCGTCCGCTCCTGACTGGGATGGATCCCCCCTGCTGGACATCAATCCGAGTCAGACCGGGGCGCCCCTACATACGACATGGGAAAACGCGGACAGTAGCTTTCCGCCGGGACGCCTGGACTACGCCTATCTGTCCGATAGCGTGGCCGAAGTGAAACGTGCATACACACTTTCAACGAGCCAGCTTCCAGACTCGGTGCGTACCGCGTATGGCCTCAAGAAAGAAGACACAGCGCGAGCCAGCGATCACCTGCCGCTCGTCATCGACATCTCGTCTGACGATTGAGTCGTATCAGGCGTTAGAGGGCGTGACGATGTCGACCGGGATACGTACGCGAGGATCGTTTCTGGAAACGTATCCGTCGCGAGCAAAAAGCCATCGCCGAAGCGGGCAACACCCTCCCAGTTCCGACCGGTGCCGTTGGTGAGAGTCATCCACACAGGTGGCGTCTCCGTGCGGCTAATGGACCCGTCTGTCACTTCCAGCTCGACAAGACGCTCCACCGTCACGCGACTCCGATGGGAAGAACCAACGCCGAAGTCGAGGGCAACTGAATCTGGGGCAGGGTCCATGGCCGCTTCATCCCCCTCGTACAGGTAGTTCGTCACCCAGAAACGCCCCGCATGGTCGAGTGCCGTCGCATCCGTGAGGCGGTACTCGAGCGACGACATCGGTAGCCAGCCCAACGGTCGGAGGTCTCGCGTGAACTGCATCGCCCGCGGCGCCGGATTGATGTTCGCTCCGTTTGCCTCGAACAGGGCGATAATCGTGGTGTCCGTCACGACGATCGCTTCGAAGCCCATGTTGCTCATGGACACGGGAACCGGGATCTCCGACGTTTCGGCAAAAGCGAGAGCAGGCGAGCGCGTCGAGTCCGCCACCCCGCGTCCGAGGAACGCGCGCATACCGAAGAGTCCTCCTGCGAAGCCCGTCGCCTCCACCGTCGCGTACACCTCACGACCGGAAACAGCCAGCGCCTCGAATCCCTGATAGCCGGGCACCGCACGTGGGTCGTCGATGTCAACGGACAGAGGTTGAGGCATGACCGCCCCGGTATCTGCGCCTTCCACCGATGTCTCAATCGCCGTTTTTAGATCGGAGCGGGAGATGCTGTAGATGACCGGAGAGGAATCCGAAACGAACGCCGGGTATTGAGGGAGCAGAAGTAGACGGTCCCCCCACCAGGTCAGTCCGGATATTTCTATGTCTCGTTTTCCCGCCGGGCCATCGAGGCGAATGGGTACCGGCTCTGCTTCCTCAATCGAGCGGACTGCACTCGTATCAGCCAAGTTGGCGGCACGCTGCCATGCCGGTCTATTCATCGGAGGAGACGGTTCGTCCGATCCACAACCACCTCCTACGATAGCCAGCAGAGATAAAAGCAGGCAAAGTAGCGTCCGTTTTCTCCTGTCACTCCAAACCGCTCCGCGCATCTCTTCCTTCTCTGCATTCATTCTGTTTCCCGTCAGCGGGTTGAGATATCTTTTCCATAGACGCACAATAATACGTTTTCGGAATGACAACGTCGGAGTGACCTAGCCATATCGACGCAGCTGCCTTGATCTGGGCAGAAAAACGTTCCCACGTTCACAATCTGTTTGGCGGATGAGTCGTGAAAACGTACGAGCGGCCGTTCATGTCTATTCGCAGGCCTGAGCCGGTCCTTCCGCGATAACGACCTAGACGCGGTGCGCGAGTTCAACCCATCCGTGTATTGCAAGCGGCGCGAGGACCGACCGTGGGGAGGTCCGGATCTTTGAATCGCCGAAGGCTGTCCGGCAAACAGGTTCTCAAACGTTCTCGTGCTGAGGCTCGTCCCGACGACTGTCGGGGGTTGCTGCATCCGCTAAACGGAGACCGTCTGAGACACCGATATTTTGAAGTTGAATCGGTACGATGGAACACAGGAAGACAACCAAAACGCCCTGTATTTTGAAATTAACTATTTGAACTCATAACATTTATGTATAACGGTCTATTTCTCGAGCTCATTTAACCCCCCCTCGCATGCCCAACTTTCGCGCGTTTTTTCTTCTTATACTCGGTGTGTGGGCGACATCTGGATGCTCTGCCATCATGTATTATCCGGGCCCTCACCATGCGCCCGTGCCCAAAGAGACGGGGGAAGTTCGAGCAGGGGGGTACGCTTCCTCAATCGGAAATTTTGCGGCACAGGCGAGCATCTCTCCCCTGCCGCATGTGTTTACGCACGGCATGATCCAAACCGCTAGGATCGATGATGAGATCTTTCGCATGGGGGAGGCCGGTCTCGGAGTCTATCATAATTTTGATGATGCGACACCGTACGATAATAACGTCACTTTGAGTCTTCTGGGGACTTGGGGACGAGGCACTTCTTCTGGAGACGGAGGAGGAGGCCTCATAAGACAATATACCGTAGATACGCGATTGGAGCGGCTCGCCGCCCAGTTTGACACGGGAGTCTGGATTAATCTCTCGGATAAGATTCCCGGCGATACGTTCGTAACCACATCAATGCGACTATCTCATATTCGTCTCTATGATATCGTTCTGAATGGTAGCAGCCCAATGCCGGAGCAGACCGGGATCTTTCTCGAGCCTGGCGCGAAAGCCGGGATCGATTTCGGATTTGTGCGGTCGTACGGGACGTTTGGGTTTACCGTGCCGATGACCATGTTCGATGATACGCGGTTCAGTTACGAACCGGTGTCTCTCGGTTTCGGCATATCCTTCGACATCTCTCACCCGTTCCGGGAATAGGCTATTCCGGAAAGCGCCGCGCGCTCGTTTCACGTCTATTTCGTGCTTGGTCGGGCTCTATCTAACAGCGATACGGTACTTTTTATGTATCCCAACGATGTCCTGGCGCTAATCTTCCCGTTCTGCTCGTCATGAAGGTATCCGGCGGTTTCCTGTCTCTACCTGTTCAACGAGTATGCTCACTTTTGAGCGCCTTGCTCATCCTCGCGCTACTAACGGCATGCTCTAGCGATGATCTGCCCGTGTACGAGGATCTGAGTGAAACGACGTTTGAACTCGTGGACCAAGATTCCACCCGCGTCGAGTTTCCTCAGGCCTATCGCGGAGACATCCTCATCGTGGGCGCTATCTATACGCAATGCCCGGACGTATGCCCGCTCATCACGGGCAAGATGGACGAGATCCGGCGCCAGCTTGAGAATCGGTCGGACGTTCGGTTCGTTACCGTGACGTTCGATCCCCGCCGTGATACCCCTTCTCGGCTCGCGTCATACCGATCCGCCTTCGGCATTGACGGTCCCCGGTGGCCGTTCCTCACGGGAACGCCGAAAACGATCGACTCGCTCATGAGCCGGCTGAACATCAAGTCCGAAATTGCGTCCGGCGATACGACGGGCACTTACTTTATCGATCATACGGATCAGATTACACTGATCGACGATAGCGGACGCGTTCGGTATCGATACCACGGAAGTGGTACACCGCCCGCGCTCATTCTTGAGGACATCAACAAACTCCGTAGTTGAGCTCTCGTGCTTCTGCCTCCTCCAATGCAGCCCCCTCGATCCATGTACCCATCGCTTCGTCGCTCCCTGCTGTTCGCTGTCGCCATCGGGTGTTCGATCCTGCTCCTTGCGGGCTGTGGAGCCGATGACTCAACGACGGGCGAGTCTTCGGGTGCATCGGCCTCCGAAACACCTCCGCCGCCACAAACGATGGACATCCGTTCCGTATGGGTCCGGCCGGCGCCGAGCGGTGGAAACTCGGCACTGTACATGACGCTCGTGAATGGTACGCAGGCCGCAGACACGCTCCTGAACGTAGACGTTGCCGTCGCAGACACCGTCGAGATCCACGAGTCGTATCAGACGGAGGACAATATGTCGGGCATGCGGCCCATCGGTCCACTGCCTGTCGCCCCGAAGTCGAATGTCGTACTTGAGCCGGGCGGGAAGCATGTAATGCTTCTGAATCTGAGCGAACCGCTGGCAGCCGATTCATCCGTTGCCGTGCGACTCACGTTTTCGACGGCGGGCGAACGGCGGGTGCGAGCTCCAATTCAAATGCGCCCTCCGGGACCGAAGTAACCCGACACATCCGCATTTTCTCTCACCCTCCAGCCGCTCGAATGGACTGGATCCTCGCCGGCCTCGCATTTGGATTTTTCGGCAGCGTGCATTGCGTCGGCATGTGTGGACCGCTCGCCCTGAGTCTTCCCGGCACAGGTCGAGGGAGATGGCGCTACCTGAGTGAGCGCCTGCTGTACAACATCGGTAGAGCGATTACCTACACCACGCTCGGCGGCGTCATTGGCGCACTCGGCGCCCTGGTCTCCCTTTCCGGTGTTCAGCAGTGGCTGTCCATCGGCATTGGTCTCATCATGATTCTTGGCGCCCTGATTCCGTGGGTTAGTCGGAGGGTGAATCGGCTCGAACATCTTCCCGCCCGCTTCCTCGGCCGCGTCATGAAGCCGATCCAGTCTCTTTACCGACGGGGCGGCTTTGGAGCCATGCTTGTCGTAGGCCTGTTGAACGGGCTCCTTCCGTGTGGATTCGTGTATGCCGCTCTGGCCACGTCGGTTACGGCAGGATCGGTCTACACCAGTATGTCCTTCATGGCAGCCTTTGGACTCGGAACGATTCCCGCGATGTTTACGGTGAGCATCATGGGACGTCTCGCCAGTGCCACGTGGCGAACGCGGCTGCAGAAGCTCGTTCCGATCGGGCTGGTCGTTGTCGGAGTGCTTCTCGTTTTGCGAGGGCTATCGCTTGGAACGATACTTAGCCCCGATCTCAAGGAGGTGATTTTCTCTCCCGGGACCTGCCGATTTCTCCCGTTCGTGGACCCAGCCTGAGGATTTCCTTCTCCTCACGGCTCCATTCTCTTCCCCGTAGAGCACGTCTTCTATGTCGCTACGCTCCGTTCTTGCCTCGTTCCTTGTCCTCCTAACGCTCTCGTCCGCTCCAGGCTGTGGATCCGACGAAAAGCCGAACGACGTCACCCGCTACGAGAACGTTCGCGGCCGCTTCCTCGGCACGGCGAGTGACGGACGCGACGTCGTGCTTCACCACGAAGCGGTTGACGGCGCGATGCCGGCCATGGTCATGTCGCTTCCCGTCGCTGACCCGGGCGACGCCAACGGGATCGAGATCGATCAGCCCGTTCAGTTTGATCTCGTGATCGAGGGCAGCGAAATCCGCGTCGAGTCCCTGACTACGCTTGCCGACACAACGACGCTGAACCTTGAGTCCCCCTCGGAGGAGAATGGAAACGCGACGCCGGAGACCGAGTCCGACACGACGGGACGATAGACGCGGAGAGCCAAACAAAAAAAACCGCCGGCGCACCCCGTTCCACACCTCGTGGTTGTGTGGAATCGTGCACCGGCGGCTCCCTCCGTCGAGGCCGCTGATAGGACTAGCGAGCCACGACGATTTTGTCAGTGTAGGTCTGTTTGCCCGCCTGAACCCGCAGGACGTACATTCCAGCACTCAGTTGATCGGCCTGAAGCGGCAAACGAACTTCGCGACGAGCCGTCAAGGCCCCATTATGAAGGGTTGCCACGCGACGTCCGAGTACGTCGAAAAGTTCAGCTCGGACGTTCACATCATCGGCCGTTCGAATCCGGACGGCAGAGCGATCGACAACGGGCGTCGGCCCGACCCGAACGGTCATAGCATCTTCGTCTTGAATGACGGCCGTCTTCTCGACGACCAGGTGCTCCGTTTTCTGGCCTACCCGCCGGACGAGGCGAACCTGGTATGATCCATTCTCGAGGGCGTTACTCTCGAAGCGGTTCATGCCGTTGCCAGATTCGGTAACCGTCCCTTCGGCGGCAACGAAGGCGCCATCCCGTTTCCACTCCACGTAGATCGGGTGCTCTGTATCCGCTGGTTGGTGCCACTCCGCGTGGATCCGGTTGCCATCGTTCCAGATTCGGGCAGCCACTGGTACCCCGGGATCGATGCGGAGAGTCAGCGGCGACGTCCCCGACTTCCGACTCATGAACGGATTATCGGGGAGTGGATTCGGCTTGCGCGATGCTGCTGGTGGTAGCGTCAGACTCTTCGACTTCGACGCGATCGACGCATCGAGCGTGACCGACTGATTCTCACGCAGATCTATGGTTCCGTTAGGGGTTTCCAGTTCGATGCTCCACCACGGCGGAAGGGCATCGGCCCCATCCCACGAGATGCGGTAGGACGTTGCGTCGGTCCCGGACTCATCTACAAAGATCGGCTGCACATACTCACCATCAAGATCCGTCGGAATGCTCGAAACAGCACGTCGATGGGCATGATCGCCGGTACTCGGGAAGCTCAGCGCAACCGTTGGCCACGCGAGAGGCACGAGCTTCGTCGCATCCCAGGCATCCCATCCGTAACCAGCATCTGGATGCAGCATGACCGCTGCAGCCTCATCGTAGGCAACCGTCTCGAATCCATTCATAGCGGTGACCCTTAGCCGAATCGACACCGGCCCAGACGGCGATGGTTGCGTAGTTGCAGGCTGACTCTTGTGAAAGGTCGGGCGCGTCGGCACCTGATACCCCATATCGTACGTAAGGGACGTAAAATCTTCACCAGACCAGTTCTCGGTATCGAACTCGGCGAAGAACCCTTGATGGGCGGCGATGTCGTCGGAGCCGTCTACCTCATCCCCAGCAATTGGCAAGACCAATTTGTACGAGCCGACCCCGGGGTCCCATACAAGCACATTGCTTTGAAAACCCTGGGCCACCAGGTTCAAGCCATCTACATCGATCGCGTTCGGAAATGGATTCCCCATGTAGTGCCACTTCCGACTCGTTGGGAGATTGGTCGCCGTGACATCGCTCGTTGGACCCGGCCCTTCGAATGACAAGACGGATCCAAGATCTTGTGCGTAGACGTACATCATATACCCGTGTCCATGCGCCAGCGCGTCGTCTACGGAAGAGGCCTCAACCCAGTGTTCGCCCGAAGTCTCCGTACCAGGCGCGTCATACGATAGATAAATCGTAGTGTAGGCATTGGGATAGGCTCCTTCTACACCCTGAATGTGCGTATCGTCCGCCACGTCGCCCACGGTTAAGCCAGTCATCGGTGGGGCAAGCTGGCGCCAGCCGGCTACACTCGTCAGCACAGCTTTAACCGGGAGCTCCTGCTGAGGGCCGCGCAACCGGGGCGTCCCCGCATTATTGCTGGGTTGCACGTATCCGAGCTGTGTCGACTGGGCCGCCCACTTGGCGTCCGTCGCATTGTCGCCAATCGACTGCCCTGTAAACGTTGCCGATTCACCGCTTGCCACCGATGGCCAGTCGGTACCTCCATAGCTTATCTGGTCCTGGAGGTTGCCTTGACCATCACGCAGGACGATATCATCGGCGGCGTCGCCCAGGTCAATCCCGTTGTACGTGTAGTCGCAAACGACATGGGTCGTACTCGTCCCGCAGAGCACCGCATAGTTCCCGGGCGCTATAGAGACCTCAGACGAAATCGTATGAGAGGCGGATTCCGACTCGGACGGGGTCGGGTCTACCAGCGACCAACCCTGTAGCGATACCGGGTCATTTCCTTCGTTATAAACTTCGATCCATTCGAGTTCAGTAGCGTCTGACTCGCTGAGACCGTTGTAAAGAATTTCGCTGATGCCCACAGCCTGAGCCCGGACCGGCGTAACTGTGAGAGCGAACGCGAATAGTAATGACCCAAAGCAAATGCATCTTCGGCATGTCATAGGTCCACGAGACCGTTGGAGAGGGAACGGGGCTCCAACATGCCTATTGGTCTCGTTAGCACCCATACGCAAGGGTACGTACGTAACCGGCGCAGCGACAATTTACGTATATGTGCCCATCTGCAGAACCAAGTCAGCTCGGCATTCCACCGCTGGCGTCGGCGGTCGCATTACCCGATGGCGCCGCTATAGACGTACCATCCGAGACCAATCGTAAATGCGAAACAGCCCCAGATGCCGTGCTCGATTGACACCTGAAGTGTGGATCCGGTGCGCGAGTATGTTCGGGCAAACCAGACGCCGCTCGCCGCAGTCATTAATGGTGCAACCCAGTTGGCGAAGATGATATGCGCCAGGCCGAAGGCCGCACCACTTGCGACAATTTTCGACCAGTTCTGCTGAAAGAGAGCGTCGTACCGATGGAAGAGGAAGGCCCGGAAGATCACTTCCTGCGGGTACACCGAGACAAACGGATAGGTCACCATGATGGCAACCCACACCTTTGGATACTCTTGCGGGAACGTCAACAGTAGATCCGGTCGCAGGACACCCAGCGCGACGACGACCACAGCCGCGCCTGGAATAAAGATTCCCACCGCTCGGACGAAGCGACGCTTAAAGCGCTGGCGGTTCCACAGCCGTGTCCGATCGAAGCCCCGATCGTACCAAAGGAGCAATGTGCAGCCGGCAGCAAGAAAGAGCAGCGTGGGCGCAATCAATCCCTCAAGCGTGTGCCGTTGCGTGAAAAGTAAAAGCGGCAGTCCAGCAAAGAGCGCCAAAAACTCGACGAGCAGGTACAGCCGACTGTTCGTTTCGGGTACAAAGGGAGCCCGGGTCAGTCGGCGCACGGAAGTGTCCGTGCCCGCGACAGATTGTTCGGCAATAGAGTGACGATCGGACATACGCGGCGGACGTTCCGTCTGGTGGTAGCGGGGGACGCGACGTGAGCGCCCCTCGTTTAATTCACAAAATGCTACTCAGGACACTGGCAATGTGTGTCCGCCTCGATGAAATCGTTGCATCTAGCGTCATCTTCTTACGTGCGTCACTTGCACTCGAGTCGACGAACGGTTGGAGCAGAGAGCCCACCTCTTTAAACGCTGTGTCGTGGGACAAACGGAGAGTTTCAAGTTCAGTGATACGTCCCGCCTCCGATCGCGTCCGGACCTATCGCAGGTGGTCAAAAAGCTACGGCCCCAAGACGCAGGCTTAAATGCAAAACGCCCGGACCGTGAGGGCCCAGGCGTTCTCTATCGACGTGGCGTTTCCGTCGTACAATGTAGCCGGTCGGATGCTTCGGTTATGGCGGCCCGCGCTAGAGAAGTTTGATGGTGCTGATCGGTCGCCCGAATAGTTTCACCTCTGCGTCCGTGCGCTCGGCAAGGGTCGGGGTACCACTCATGTCCCAGATGACTGTCACGTAATCCCACTGGCCGTCAACCAGGGCCGCATAGCGCGCGGTCGATCCGCTACTCGGCATATCCAGTTCCTGTGGCAGGATCCCCTGTGCATCAACGAGTTCAATAACTGCGTGATGGTACGGAGTGACCAGTATGTAGGCAAGCTTATCGTTATCACACTCTTCCGTCAGCAGACGCGGGGTGACCGTTTCCTGCAGACCTGTCGGCCGCAAGCGCCGGGATTGCAGTCGATACACCGACATACGGATGCCTTCTGTCGACGCCCCTAGCCCTTTCTCATCCTTCCACTGCTCGATGGCATGCTCGATAGGAAGGATGCGACGGTTGGTTAAATATCGGTTCTGCAGCGCCTTGCTGACCCGAGCCGGTTTGAGCCCAGTTGCCTCACAGAATGCTCGTTGCGTACCGAAGTGTTCGTCAATGAACGCCAAGATTTGATTCCGGCGCTGCTTCAGATTGTCGATCGTTTCGGTCTGCACGCTCGTATTCAGGGACACAGCAGTCACGCGTCTTAGTGAAAAACAAGAACGGTCGCCCCGTATCCTAACAGCCCGGGCTTGTACCGCATCATCGTACAAAAGATCTTGGCAAAAGTCACGCATATCACCGGGGCGGAAAGAGCGCGACGAGCCGGACAGATTATTGCAGTCGATTCATACCGCTGCACACAGATGCTAAGCGGCGCTTAGCCCGATCGTACGGACGTTAAGCAGCACAAAAGCAGTGCGACCGAATTCACATACGCGATCGCACCTTCGGTTCTGCATCCACGAAATTCCTTGAGAGCGATAAAAACCGTCTCGAAATAGCGCAGAAGTGGAAAGATCGGAGCATCCTCCAGGGAGAATAGGGACCATTCCTCCGATTATTATCCTGCACCATAGCAAAAGACGGACCACGAGATCGCGTAGAGAGCGACACCATTTCTCTGCGCGAACGCCTCTTTCATCCAGACCGGCGAACCGGCATGAGATCGAGCAAGAGCATGAACACTATTTCACTCATGAACGAAATGTCCGGATATCTACTTTTGTGTTTACACATTTGTCATCTATGAGTTCGCACGTTTTGCAACTTGATACCATGACTACGCCGCCCGACGCGACCACGTGCGCATTTTATCGGGCTCAGAACCTGTTTGGCGGACCGCCTTCGGCTATCCAAAAGAGCGGACCTTCCGATCGTCTGTCCTCGGGACGCCTGCGTAACCAGGCCTTGTGTGTTTCGCGCACCGTGTCTACAGCGCACGTGCCATAGGATCACGATCAGGCCTGCGAGTAAACAGGAACGACCGAGCGTACGTTTTTGAGACCCATCCGCCAAACAGGTTGTCAGTCCTGCATTTCTTCGGTACGAGACAAAGCAGAAAGCTCCGCAGCAATACGTCGAGCCGTCACTTCAAACGGTTGGAAGGAGCAGCCAAGCTCCGTCCGGGCTCGCCGGTTCTCGTATTCGTGTGTTGCCGTACTCGTCTGGACATGCTCGCGTGTGAGCATCGGGCGCGTACGTGTCACAAATGAGACAACCTCGGACGCGACAGCTGCGACACTCATGAGTGATGGTGGGATCGTACGCGAGGGGGGGGGCTGCCCGAACGCCTCCGCCAGCGTCCCGACGATCTCGTGCCAGGAGAGATTCTGACTCCCCAGGAAGTAACGGCGGCCCTTTTCTCCGCGTGCCATGGCGTTTCGCATTCCCTGAACCACATCCTGCACATCGACGACGTTACTTCCTCCCGGAGGCACGGCCCGCGCCCACCCCGACCGGACGGCGTCGATGATACGGCGCGTACCATGCCCTTCCCGCCCGACACCGAAAATGAGCGATGGGTTCACGATGACAGCGTCAAGCCCCTCGGCGATGCCCCGATGCACCTCCAATTCGGACTCATATTTCGAACGGGCGTAGGCCGACCGATCTTCCTCGTCATCCCAGGATGTAGACTCGTTGATGACCATGGGGCCCGCCGGCCGACCGAATGCTGCCATGCTCGAGGTATGAACGAGTCGTTGCACGCCAGATCGAAGAGCAGCATTCACGACGTTACCCGTCCCATAGACATTCACCTCATGCAGCGTCTTCTGCTGTCCCGGGCCGAAAGAAATTTGCGCGGCCGCATGATACACGTGGGTGACATCCTGCATCGCGTCAAGGAGCGACCGGGCATCTCGAATATCCCCCATAGCGTGCTCAACTTCGTCAGCGGCATCGCCTAGAATCGAAAGGTCCGACGAGGATCGACGGAAAATGCGGACCTCTTGCCCATTTGCCAGCAGTTGGTGCACGAGCTCCGAGCCAACGAGGCCGGTCGCGCCGGTAACAAGCGTACGCCGTGGTTCTGTCATCAAAGTCGCTACACGCAATCAAGTCGGGACAGACGCAAGGAAGAGCGACTGCGACTACTCGGTTGCTGCCTCAATTTCGATGAGAAGGGCGTTCTTTTCGACCGCGTCCCCAGCTCCCGCATGAATCGCCGAGACGGTCCCGGCTGAGGGAGCCTTCAGTTCGTTCTCCATTTTCATTGCCTCCAGAACCAGAATTCCCTGGTCCGCCTCGACCGTAGCGCCAACCGACACGAGCACATCGAGAACCAGCCCTGGCATCGGAGCACGTACTTCCCCACCTGCGGCTCCATCCTCTTCGAGACCGAACTCCTCCATCAGAAGGGCGCGCTCGTCCTTGACACGGACCGAGGTGCGGCGTCCCCTAATCGTGACCCGGTACGAGCCGTCGTCGGTGGGTTCGACGGAAACCGGTACACTCCGACCATCGAGGATCAGGGAGACGTACCCCTTACGAATGGTTCGGAATGAACACTCTCTCGGCTCACCGTTCACAAGGAGTTGGCCATCCTCAATCGTGACGTCAACGGAGCGATCGCCGACGAGAGCCTGATACGTGCGGCTAGACATGGACACTGGAGTCGTAAGCGGGGCAGGACCGAAAGGACAACATCACCGGAGGCGCGTTGCCCGTTTCCTGAAGATACAAACTCTGCCGGTCTTTCCAAGTTGGAAATGAGATGAAGCCTGGTCTGTTGTCCGTCATCATTCTGCTCTCTGTGACCGAACGCCTATCTCTGACCCCCGCTCTTCTCCTCCGCGCTTACTCCAACGGGGTTTTCCCGATGGGTGATGAGGACACGGGCGCGATCCGCTGGTACGCCCCGAACCCGCGCGGCATCCTTCCCCTGGACGCGTTTCACACTCCACAAAATTTGCAACGCCGCGTCGAGCGAGGCGAGTTCACCGTAACGTCGGATGTGGTCTTCGATGACGTTATTCGAGCCTGCGCCGACCGGACGCGGACATGGATCACGGAGCCGATCATTCGCGTCTACTCCAAGCTTCATCATATGGGCTTTGCGCACTCCGTCGAAGCCTGGAAAGACGATGAACTTGCGGGTGGACTCTACGGCGTCGCACTTGGCGGTGCGTTTTTTGGAGAGTCCATGTTCTACAGAGTGAGCAATGCGTCGAAAGTCGCTCTCGTCCACCTCGTACGGCAACTCCGTGCCGGCGGATACACCCTTCTCGATACGCAGTATTCGAACTCCCACCTCGAACAGTTCGGAGCGATCGAAATCCCGCGTGAGGAATATGAGGTCCTGCTCACAGATGCGCTCGGTGTCGATACGACCTGGTGGCCGGAGGAAAACGTGACGCGGCAGGACGAAACGTAAGAAATGGACCGGCCAGATCGGCCTTTCACCGCCCCACCCGCACCTAAACCCCAAACGCCCCCTTATGCCCCGGTTTCTCCTCATCGCCCTGCTGACGATCGGCCTGCTTACGGCCTGTGGATCCGGTTCGGCGTCGCCTGACGACCCGCCGACGTCCCTGAGCGATACAGTTTCCGCTGACGATGGGTCTGTCGCGTCCCTCCCGGACAGCGCGCTCGTTCCGCCATCGGATAGCACGGCCCGGCGGTTTGCCGCCACCATGAAGGTCGCCGACAGCCTACACCTGTCTCAGCGACCCGTCGGAGAAGTCATGCAGATCCTCGGCCAAACGTTCGGTGGGGCACCCTATCTCGAGGGTACGCTGGACGAACCGTCCGAGGAGCAGCTCGTGATCCGATTCGACGGGTTCGACTGCGTGACGTACGTCGAATCGTTGCTCGCCATGGCGCGGGGCGTTGTTCAAGAGGACACAACGTACGCCGGATTTGCTCGTCGCCTCGGGGCAATTCGCTACCGCGCCGGAGAGCCTCTTGGCTACTGCAGCCGCCTCCACTATTTCTCCGACTGGATCCGCGACAACGACGCCTCTCGGTTCGTACAAGACATTACGCCGACAATAGCGAGCCGCACGTTTCGCGATAGCATCGACTTCATGAGCACGCACCGCGACGCATACAAGCGATTCGCCACAAACGACAGTCTGCTCGCATGCGTCCAGGACGCGGAGAGTGAACTCGCGCGGGCTGCCTCCAACCGGCCCCTACAGTACGTCCCGCAGGATTCGATCCGTACCGTTTATGATCAGCTCCGCGCCGGCGACATCATCGCAATTGTGACCTCCGTGGACGGCCTCGACATTGCGCACACCGGACTCGCGTACGTACCGCAGGAAGACGATCCGAACGACCGTGTTGGGCTGCTTCATGCCTCGCTCTCGGACGGGGTCGTGGTTTCGCCCGATCTTCAACGGTACGTTCAACAGATCGGCCACATGATCGGTATTGTAGTGGCACGCCCGCAGCCCGCGGCCTCGGATTCGCCTTGACGCCGGACTGCCGGTCAGTCCGCCTGAAGACTGGTTTTTCTTTCCCCGACCCTCACCCATGCAAGACATCCAGCACATTGGCGTTTACACGAGCGGTGGAGATGCCCCCGGCATGAATGCCTGCCTCCGTTCGACCGTCCGCACCGCCCTGTCCAACGACCTCGAAGTCACCGGCATCCGCAGGGGCTACGAGGGAATGATCGAGGACGACTTCGTGGAAATGGACCGACGCTCGGTGTCGAACATCGTACAAACCGGCGGAACGATCCTGAAGAGCGCTCGCTCGAAAGAATTCAGAACGGAAGCAGGGCGCGCCCGCGCAGCTGAAAACCTCAAGGCGAACGGAATCGACGCACTCGTCGCCATTGGTGGTGACGGTACATTTCGTGGGGCATCGAAGTTGCAACAAGAACACGGGATCTCAATCGTTGGCTGCCCGGGGACGATCGACAACGACCTGTTCGGTACCGATGCGACCATCGGATACGACACGGCGCTGAACACGGCGATCCAGAATATCGATCGCATCCGTGATACCGCCGATGCACATAACCGCCTCTTCCTGATCGAGGTCATGGGCCGGGATGCCGGCTTTATCGCACTGAACTGCGGCATTGGGGGCGGGGCCGAGCTCGTGCTCATCCCGGAGACGATCACGGAAATGGACATGATCAAAGAGCGGATTCTGTCGCTGATGTCGGCGCAGCGCCGCTCTACGATCGTCGTTGTCGCCGAGGGAGACGAACTTGGCGGGGCTCGTGGAATCGAGCAAGCCCTTCGCGAGGATCCGTCGTTTGACGACATCGACCTTCGCTCGGCCATCCTGGGGCACACGCAGCGCGGAGGCTCCCCGACGGCCAGTGACCGCGTTCTCGCGAGCCGCCTCGGCGTCGCCGCGGTCGAAGCCCTGCTGGACGGCCATACCGACGTTATGGTCGGCATGGTCAACGGAGAAACGAAGCTGACTCCGCTCCGCAATGTCTACAGCCGGAAGAAATCGATCGACTACGATCTCCTGAAGCTGACGCAGATTCTGAGCTAATGCGACCCGCGGCGGGCCACGCGCTGAAAGTGGCCGCGCGATCGGCGCCTGCAGCGCTTCTTGCAGATACGTGATGCACCGCCAACAGCGTAACCAAACGGGTATTCATCACGGCTTAGTGGATCCCATCATCCGCGGTGGGTTACGACACGTGACCGTTTTCCTGTTCTACCTCACGCTCGTATTCTGACGATGTCGCAGCAATCCCCGCCCATTGGCGAAGTCGAGGGAAAAGCGGAGCACGTCGAACAGATGTTCGACACCATCGCTCCAAAGTATGACCTCCTCAACCGGGTACTCAGTCTCGGCATCGATCAATACTGGCGCTGGCGTGCCCTTCGCCAACTCGCTGATGAGAAGGTGACAAAACTGCTCGATGTCGCCACGGGAACGGCGGACGTGGCGATCATGGCGGAACGTATCCTCCAGCCCCGTAAGACACTGGGAGTGGATATTTCCGCAGAGATGCTCCGCTATGGTCGTGAAAAGCTCGACCGAATGGGTCTATCGAACCGGATCGAGCTCGTCCAGGGCGATGCGGAGGCGATCCCGGCCGACGACGGTTATTTCGACGCAGCTGTGGTTGCGTTCGGTGTCCGAAACTTCGAAAACCTTGACGCCGGGCTGCGCGGCATGGCCCGTGCTCTGCGTCCGGGAGGCTCGCTCGTCGTTCTCGAGTTCAGCCGTCCGCGCGCCTTCCCGATCAAGCAGCTGTACGCGCTCTACTCGAAGCACGTCCTCCCTCGCATTGGCGGGGCGATGAGTTCCGACGCCAGCGCCTACCAGTACCTCCCTGAGTCTGTCGCTGCATTCCCCGACGGTCCCGACTTTCTAAACCGTATGGAAGCGGCCGGCTTCCGCGAAACGTCGTGGACGCCTCTCACCTTCGGCATCGCGTCCATTTACAAGGGAACCCTTCCCGCATCGTAAGTACACCTACTCGCCCCCACGCGGCCGATCGATCCCCCGCTTGGGAGCTACGTCCCCGATCTGTCCCCTCCTTCCGTGGCCTTCTGGTCTCCTGACGGGTGAATGCCCATGCCACGGCTTCCCGCCTCTCCCCCGTCTCATTCCGCAGCTCAACCTTCTATCTTGGAGATTGAGACTGCCTTTCTATCTTCGCACCTCGACTTACATCCCTCTGTGGGTACTATCGAACTTCGTATTTCCGTCGCTCCCGAACATTACGACGCCATCGTGGCCGAACTGGAAACCAGTGCGGTCGGCTTCCTCACGGGTAGCGACGCTCTTCATGCCTTCATGCCAGCAGAAGCCTGGTCTGACGATCACACCCAGTCGCTGCTGGCCTGGCTCCACGAGCGGAAGTGGGAGGTCGACATCAACACGAGCTTCCACCCCGATACGAACTGGAACGAGAAGTGGGAGGCGACCATCCAGCCCATCCGCGCCGGGCAGTTTCTGATTCGCCCCACATGGTCGGAGCCGGTGGAGGATGCCGATGTGCCGCACGAGTTGATCGTCGATCCGAAGATGAGCTTCGGGACAGGCTATCACCAAAGCACACGTCTCGTGCTACGCCTTCTCACTGAAGCGATTGAGCCCGGCGACACCGTACTCGATGTCGGTGCGGGAACTGGCATCCTATCGATTGCTGCATGCCGCCTTGGCGCAGACCATTGCATTGCGGTCGATATCGACCCGAACGCGGTCGAGAACGCTCCGGAAAATGCACGCCTCAATGAGTGCGAGCAGCAGATCGACGTGCGCAAAGGATCGATGGACGTCGTCTCCGAATCGGGGTTTGACGTCATCCTCGCGAACATCAACCGAAACGTTCTCCTCGATCTTATGCCGCAATTTGCCGAGGCGAGCGCACCGGGCGCACGACTCATCCTTGCCGGCTTACTCAAGCGCGACAAGGACGTTATCACCGACCGCGCCAATGAGTGCGGCTATACCATCGACGAGATCCGCTCGGAGAATGAGTGGATCGGCCTGCGACTCCGACTCCAGGAACGCGCCTAACCAACACGTGCTGCCGAACCGACGGCAGTTTTCCTCTCTACCCGACGCACCAACCCCGATCTCTCTTCTGTATGCGCATCGCGGCCATCGATGTCGGCACCAACACGGCACAGCTTCTCATTGCCGACGTGACCGGCAAGCGAATCGAGAGACTTCACGTCGCTGAGCGATTCGTACGACTGGGCGAGGGCGTCGATGCCACCGGGCGAATCAGCAAGGCGGCTCTCAGGCGACTCGGCGATGTCCTTCGGGACCATCGCTCTGTGGCCGAAGCACACGAGGTGGATCAATTTGTCGTGTGTGCCACGTCCGCCTCTCGCGACGCCACCAATCGGGACGAGGTGATCCGATTCGTCCGCGATGAAACCGGCCTGCCGTACGAAATTTTGTCTGGAGAGGAAGAAGCGACGTGGAGCTTTGCCGCTGCGACGGCTCCCTTTCGCGATGTTCACGCCGGCTGCCTCGTGGTCGACGTCGGCGGCGGCTCCACCGAACTCGTCGCCGGCACCAACCCGTCTGGCCACACCCCGAACGCAGAGCGCTCGATCTCGGCCCGCGTCAGCCTCAACATCGGCTGTATTCGCCTCACCGAGCGCTGCTTCACCTCTCAGCCTCCCGCACCGAACGATATAAGCTTCGCGCGGAACGCCATCGACTCCGCACTGGAGCATGCGACGCTCATCGCCTCCTCCCGGAATGATGGTGCCCTGACCGTGATCGGCACCGCGGGAACCGCAAGCGCGCTTGCTCTCGTCGATACCGGCCCCGACAGCACGATCGATCCATTGAACGGGTCTCCGCACACGCTTACGAGCGAACGCGTCCGGCACTGGCGCGAGGACGTCCTGCGCAGATCGCCCGAAGAGGTACTTGCCCTTCACCCCAAGGCGATGGAGCACCGAGCAACCGTCTTTCCCGTCGGCGTGATGATCCTGGATGCCGTGCTGGAGCAGACAGGAGCCTCTGTCCTTCATGTCAGCCCGTATGAACTGCGCCACGGCCTTATTCTCCGCCATCTCGCGTCTGCGTAGGCCCGCTGCATGTGCTCGTTTCTGTAAGCACGCCGAAGCTCGAGGCTTATCCTATCTGAGGGTCTGTATTTGACAGATCCCACATGACACAGCAGGAACAATGAACCGGACCTCTGGTGGCAGATTGTGCCGTATCATGCCAACCTCCCCGCCCGTGTCATGGCCGTACGTAGCGAACAGATTCTCCAGGCTCTCAAGAAGGTCATCGAGCCCAAGCGCGACCAGAACATTGTGCGCCTCGACATGGTGCGCAATCTGCAGGTCGACGGCAATACCGTATCCTTTACGGTTGTCGTCAAAGACCCCGGATCGGCGTTCGAAAAACAGGTCCAGGAGGCGTGTCGACGCGTGATCCACGAGGAGGTCGACCGGGATTTGAACGTCGACGTGGAGCTAGACAACGAAATGATCTCGCTCGGTGACGACATCACCGTTGGCGATGCCAGCGGGGAAAAAAGCCAGCAGAAGAGTGGCGGTGTGCTGAACACCATTGCGGTGGCAAGTGGCAAAGGCGGTGTTGGAAAAAGCACCGTTGCCGCGAACCTCGCTCTTGCGCTCGCAGACGAGGGATACAACGTCGCCCTCGTTGATACCGACATCTACGGCCCATCCGTGCCCAAAATGATGGGCATGGAAGGGGAAAAACCGCGCGTCAATGACGAGCGAAAGATCGTTCCGCTGGAGCAGCACGGGATCAAGCTTCTGTCGATGGGCTTCATGGTCGACCCGGAGAAAGCCGTTGTCTGGCGCGGCCCGATGGTGACCAAAGCCGTCCGCCAGTTCCTCGGGGACGTGCACTGGGGCGACATCGACTATATGATCCTCGACCTGCCCCCGGGAACGGGCGACGTGCAGCTGACGATCGTCCAGACGATCCCGCTCACGGGCGCCATCATCGTTTCGACGCCTCAAGAAGTGGCCCTCGCGGATGCGAAAAAGGGCGTGGCGATGTTCGACAACGTCGACGTCCCGGTCCTCGGCATCGTCGAAAACATGGCGTACTTTACGCCACCGGATCTCCCGGACCGGAAATACTACCTGTTCGGCCGGGGCGGAGCACAGGACCTCGCCCGCGAACTCGATACGCCCTTCCTCGGCGAAGTACCGATCGAACAGATCGTTCGCGAAAGTGGCGATGACGGTCTTCCCGTCGTACGTTCACACCCAGATAGCGCATCGGCGGACGCCTTCCGAACGCTCGCCGATCGGACCGTCGAACAGGTTTCGATTCGCAACGCGCAAAAGGACCCGACGCAGAAAGTCGAGATCCTCTACCGCTGATTCTGTGCACCCTCTCGGGTCGGGCGCTGCTTACCGGTCAAAGCCGCCGTCGCTCGGACCTTTTTCGAGGTCAAGCCTTTTCTACATTTCCACGCAGCATGCACATGTGGTGGACGAGATCTGACCACCCTCTCCCCGCATCCTCGTTCTTGCGACTCGTTTCGACTCATGACCGACTCTGTGTCCCCTACCGCCTCCGATCCGAACACCGACCCGGAGCTGCGCGACCAGATTGAAGAAGCTCTCGATACCATCCGGCCCTATCTGATGGCCGATGGCGGATCCGTGCGGCTTCTCAACATCACGTCCGACTACGTGGTGGAGCTGGAACTGCTCGGCGCCTGCGGATCGTGCCCGATGAGCACGATGACGCTCCGCGCTGGAATTGAGCAGACGCTGAAGCGCTCCGTGCCGGAAATCACGCGTGTGGAAGCTGTCAACGCGACGGCCACGCCGTAACAAACGCCGTAACAGCGGTTCGACCGCTTTTTTCTGACGTATTGTATCGAGCCCCGCGCTCGTACGTCGGCTTACACCTCTCCCCTGTCTCTGGCGAACGATCTGGCAGCATCGTCAGTTGCCGAAGCTCGCCAGTCGAATCGTCGCGCCGAAGCGAATAGGATAGTATCGGGTCGACTGCGGCTCCGAGATGGTCCTCAACGTTGTTGGAGCGTTGCCGTAATCACCATTCGTGATGATGACGTAGCGCCCTTCGACAAAGAACCCGTACGTCTCGTTAATGTCGAAATCGACGCCGATGCCGAGCGTGTAGCCGAGGTGGGTCTCGATGCGTTCCGCTCCCGTCAGTAAGATGATGTCGCCATTGGGCAGTGGCTCGCCTAGCACGTCGCCCGTTGCATCCAGAAACGTGGCGGGTTGGAAAACGGAGTGATATATGCCGGCACCGGCTGTGAAGTAGGGCTTCGATGCAATATCGGCATTCACGATGGTATAGCGGAATGCTGCCCGCCAGCTGTAGATCTCCAGAGTCCCGTCTTTGATCTCGTCCGTATCATTACTGATCCGGTCCTCGAAGTACAGGAGTAGATCCGACTCGTTCGTCGTAAATCGATCGAACTCGGTTCCCAGAACGAACTGCAGCCCGGGCAACGTCTTCGGGAGAACCTGGATTCCGAGATCGAGGCCAAGATTCGTGCCGGAGCCGAGGTACACGTCGAGGTTATCCGGCTGCGTAAGAATCATCCCGCCGGCTCCCGGGCGAAGGGTTATTTCCCGCTGAGCAAAGGCAGATGTCGCGCTCAGCAAAACCAACAGGACAAAAGCGAGGACTCGCCGGAGTAGACGAGACGCTAACGGCGAAGTAGCAGAGGGCTCGGTCATAAACTCGGATTACGGTCTAGAGAATCGGGTCCGTAACGTACGGATCAGATCAGCGGAGGACAACTCACACATCGGTCCTAACAGAGATCAAAGCCCAATATCTGTGGCTTTTCTCGTTACGTGTCCAACACGGCATCTCTGTGCAACACCTACCAACCGCTATCGCCCGGACGAATCTGCTTTCCGACCGGACTGCATGTGGAGAATCGGGACGAGCGCATCCAGACGGTCCTGGGCATACACGACGAGCGTGTCGGTCGGGGGAAGTGTTGTGGCAGACAAAAAGTGCCGGTAATAGCGTGCCGCAGTGGACTTGTCTAGATAGTTTTCATCGTACAGCTGCGCAAGACGAAAAAGAATCTCGGATCGGTCGGGCTGAAGTCGCTTCGCCATTCGATACGCGTCCAATGAAGCCGGTAAGCGATCGCGCGCATTCTCTGTTTGAGCCAGTTCCATGTAGACGTTCGTGATGGGCCCATCCGCGACCACAGCAATCGCTTCTCGGAGAACACGGGCGGACTGATCGAGACTGTCGAGATGGCGATACGAGATGCCGAGATAGAGCCGCGTGCGTGCAGAGGTGCTGTCTCGCTGTAGAGCGGCATTGAGGTTCTCGAGCGCATCCGCGTGGCGGGCCTGTCCCGCCTGTACAATCCCCAGCCGGCGGTAGACAGTTGCCGATGAATCGCCGTATGCGAGGGTCTGCTGATACGCTGTCTCGGCGGTATGTAGCGAGCTCTGTGCAAACGACAGATCCGCACGACGCCGCCAGAGCCTCGCGTCCGCAGGCGTTTCGTCGAGTGTGCGGTCGATCACATCTACAGCATCCTGCAACGCCCCAAGCGACCGAAGCCTGCTACTCAACTGTAGAGCGATGCTCGCGTCCTGCGGGCGGAGTCGATGCGCGGACCGCAGGTGCTCCAACGCGGACTCCGGTTTCGACATCGCCTCGTGACACCGAGCCAGATGCGCATGCCACTCCCCGTTCGTCGAGTCAGCACGAAGTAGCGCCTCAAAGTGATGCGCCGCCTCGAACCAGTCTCGCCCCTGCATCGCAAGGCGCGCCAGCTGTATGCGCACATTGCGATCCGTGGAGTCGGCGCGATGGAGTTCACGATACAGCGACCGTGCCTTCTCATATCGTGCCTGCTGCATGAAACTCTCGCTCAGCAATCGGGCGAGTGAGGCAGCCCGAGACACCTTGTACGCAGGCTCCAACACCGATATCGCTGCAGGATGCGATCCGAGACGCTGCTGGGACCGTCCCAGCAGATGAGCCCACTTGACGTACCGAGTCGTGTCTGCCACCGGCTCTTTCTTCAATGCCTGTACTGCCGCTTCTGCCGCCTGAATTGCCTCCGCGTACTCTCCATGCGTGAAGTGGTCCCGCGACTCTTCGTACCGCGCCTCGGTCGCCGCCTGTGCTGCCTGCCCCTGATCAGACTGTCCGTAGATTGACAAAGCATTGATCAACATGAACAATGTAATGTAGGCGAAGCTAGCGACACACTTCTGGACTCGCATAAAGACGACGTGGGTTGGATGACCAATTACTATATCAGTAGTATTTAGCTATACCGTAAATTGATCCTTCGCTATGACGTAAGGGATCCGGTGCACGAGATCAACCCTGCCTCGTGTTGCGAGCATAGCGCGAACCCGTCATTGGGAGGTCCGCACCTTTGGATGGTCGAAGGCAGTCTGCCAAATAGGTTCTGCAAAACCAAACGGTTCACATGCATAAAAAAGAGGCGAGAGCGGACCATTCGGTCTCTCTCGCCTCTGGGTCAATCCGGATGAATTGCCGACTACGCGTTTCCGTCGGGTCGCTCCGGCGGAGCCGATGAGTGGGCACCGCGTCCTCCGGCTTCGCTCCCTTCTTCTGCGTTGTATCCAGATGACTCTTCTACGCCAGCCGTCCGCAGTAGCGCTTCCCCGCCCGGAATATCTCGCAGGGAATCCATGAGTCGCTCTGTTTCCGCATTGCCCTGCAATCCCTGCATGACCTCACGGATCACCGGCATCAGGAGACCGACGTTCATGACGGTCCCGAGCAGGTCACCGGCCATGTTGCTGGAATTGCTTCCTGCGGCTCCATCGCCGCCCGGACCGCCGCCCTGGAGGCCCGGCATTCCTTCTGTCCCGTTCACGTTGAGGATCCGGATACTGTCGATCTTCTCGGCCGGTAGCATGAGTTTCTCCACGAGCTCCGGCATCTGCGGAACCAGCTCGTTGAGCGCGTTGGCCATGATGACGCGCTGGTTGATAAGGTTTTCCGCCTCGAGTTCGGCCTTGCGGACCTCCGCTTCGGCCAAACCGACGGTCTTGATGGCGAGCGACTTCTCTTCTGCCGCCTCGGCGTCGAGCTTGGCACCTTCGAGGTTGGCCTGCGCCACTGTCCGAATCTCGTACGCTTCGACGTCGGCCTCAACCTGACGCGCTTCTCTCTCCACGGCCGCTTCCTGTTCAGCTTCAATCGTTTCGATCCGTTTCTGACGCGTGGCGCGCTCCACGGCACGAACAGTTTCCTTCTGCTCGTCTGCCTTGGCGTATTCGGCCTCCTGCATCGCCGTCTCTTCCAGCTTCGCAAGCTTGGACTTCTCGGCTTCTGCCTCAGCTGCCTCACGATTGATGCGCGCAATCTCGATGTCTTCCTGCTTCTCCTCTTCAGCCAGGGCAACGACACGTTCGCGGCGAACCTTGGCGCTTTCGATTTCCTCTTGCTTCTCCTCCTCCGCAAGCGAGACCGCACGCGCACGACGGATCTGTGCGTTCTCAATCTCCTGCTGCCGTTCCTCCTCCGCGACGCTAATGCGCCGCTCTTTGGCAATGCGGGCTTCTTCGGCGATTTGTTCCTGCTCGGCCTTCGTCTTGCGCGTCCTCGCCTCCTCCGTGGACTGCGCCTCGGCAATTTCGCGCTTCTGCGTCGCCTCCTTTTCCTTAATGTCCTGCTCGATCGTAAGCTGACGGAGTCGAGCTTCGCGGTTCTGCTCGGCGATCGTCACCTCCTTCTGACGCAGTCGATCGTTGGCCTGCTCAACCTCCGATGAGGTGCGCTCTGCAATCTCTTTCCGACCGCGAGCATCGAGGACGTTGTCCTCATTATGCATCTCCAGCGGGAGCTGCTCGAGATACTGGATGGCGACATCATCCAGTTTATAACCATTCAGGATGATCTCTTGCTCGCCTTCCTGCCCGAGCGCTTTCAGCACCTCGTCTCGAAACGCGCGCCGGTTGTGATACAGCTGATCGAACTGCAGCTTCGCACCCGCCGTCTTGAGCGCATCAGCGAATTTTGCCTCGAACAGCTCACGAAGAATCTCGGTGTTGGACGCCCGCCCACATCCGATTGTGTCGGCGACATGCTGGATGTCTTCCTGCACCGCGTTGATCTTGATGTAGAAATCGACCTCTACCTCCGCACGGATCCCGTCAGCGCAGGACAAACTCTCATGTTTTCGGCGCATGATGCGAACGGTCTTCACCGTAAGGTCGAGCGTGTCGACGTTGTGGAGTACCGGGATCGCAAACGCGGAGCTCAGCGAAACCGACGGACGGCTCAGGCCGAATCCGGTTTTGACGAGTGCCTGACCGGCCTCGGCTTTATGAAAGAACTTGCTCACCATGCTAAACACAACGAGGAACACAACGACAACGCCGAGCAAACCCAGGACGAGGATCGTCGTCATGCCGGGATCGAAACCATTCATGAGGATACGCTGGAAAAGGGTGATGTAGTCTGTTAACCCGCGAGTTGGGCCTTACTGACGAGGCTGTGTGCGGGCGATTCGCCCGTCGAGTTGGTTTGGAGTGACCGGCTAACGGTCTTCGGATGCGTGGGGAGCGACAAAGTAGACGCCCTTGTCCGAGTCGTAATCGTAGATGAGAACTCGCTCACCATACTTCAACGCGTCAGCCTTCTCCACATCCGAGGGGTCGACGCGCACGGAGATGTCAATCGGCCCACGGCCAGGGACACGAACGGAGGCAGAGCCGAAGGATGGACTCACGCTTCCTGTCGTCAGCACGGCGGTCTTTCCAACGAGCTCGTGTGTCTGCGTCGCTTTCCCGTAATCGCGAAAGAGGGGCGCAAAAAGGCGAGATAGAGGCGCCGTGATCCCGACGGCTGCGACAACAGCCGGGACGGCTAGTACCCCCGTTGTCGCGAGCCCGCTGCCGACCGTGGCTGCGACGGATGAGCCAAACAGACTCGTCAGCAAATGGCCGGTCCACCCGAAGGTGAAGCCAAGCAACACGATCGACAGGGTAATGGGCACGTAGCCGAGCCCCAGAAGCTGCAAAAAACTTCCCCCGCTGTTTCCAGCATCCGCGTCGGCATCGAGATCTGCATCCAGGTCGACGTCAGCATCAATGTCCACACCCGCATCCAAATCCACGTCTGCATCGGCGTCAAGGTCGAGATCGAGACCGTCGAAGTCGAACAGCCCGACAAGCGCCAGGGCGCCGAATGCAAAGCTGACGAGCATGGGGATGGTAAAAATGAGCCGTGCGGGCTCAAACAGGATCGAAAGATCCATTGAGGAGGGGAGATGTGGCTAGTAGCGAAGGGCATTATTTAAGGTAACAGAAGGCGGCAATCAATGGCAAGAAAACACCTCCATGAAGACCCTCTCGTTCGCCCCTTCGACACGAATCATTTCGCCCAACGTAAAGATGAGGCTGCCTCTCCCTATGTAGACATGACAGAATACTCGTCATTCATGGTTCTCTGTCTCCGGGCCATTCGCCGTCACCGGACGGGCTCCATGGACCGGCGCCATAAGAAGCAACGCCAGCAGTGCACAACGTCGAACCGTGGCGTCGATCTTCGCGAACTCGTGCTCCGCATGTGCGCCGTCCCCGACCGCCCCCAGTCCATCGAGCGTGGGAGCGTGAATGCTGGTGAAGTTTCCATCGGAGGCTCCACCGGCCCGGTCTTCTTCGAGCGTGTCTCCGATGGCCGCGCCGATCGCCTGAGCCGCATGCCACAGCTTCCGGTTGCCCGGTGTCCGCTCCATCGGAGGTCGCTCCACGCCGCCCCGGATCTCCACGCGAATCCCGTCTCGCACATCACCACATACCTGCTCGCGAAGGCGCGTATCGATACGATGTGCGTCTTCGTGCGTCACGACCCGGACATCGACGCCAAGTCGCCCGGCCTCCTCTGAAGCATTCGGACCTGTGATTGTGCCGACGTTTACGGTGATACCTCGATCCGGATCATTCAGACCGTGAAGGCGCTGCACAATCTCCATCATCTCCGCCACCACCTCTGACGCGTCGACCTCCTCCGGGTAAAGCAGAATGACGTATTCGCCCGTTCCCTTCCTGGCCGTCTTAATTTTGCCCTGCAATCCAAGACCGGGCTCCGTGACAAAAACGCGGTCCGCACATCGAGCCAGTCGGTCGATGTGACGCCGCGACTCATGGCTCCCGATCTCCTCATCGGACGTAATCAGGACGACAGGATCCGCGGGCGGGGTGAGCCCCAGATCTCGGAGGGTGCGTAGCGCGAAGACAAAAGACGTGAGCCCGGCCTTCATATCGAAGACCCCGGGACCGCGGAGCATCCCGTTCTGGCGGACCACCGGCATGTGCTGCAAGGTGCCCGTGCTCCACACCGTGTCGACGTGGCCAAGCAGTAGCTGCACAGAGCCACCCCGTCGGCGCACGTCCGGGCGAGCGTACAGACTTCCAGCCGTCTCCACACCCGGAAAATGCACTGAGGTGAGTCCTGCCTCGGCAAGGGCCGATGCGAGTAGATCGAACGCGGGCAGAATCGTCTCCGGATCCGTCGATGGCGTTTCGATCCGCGCCAGCCGTTCCAGAAACTCGACATACGTCTCTTTCCGAGCCTCGACGGCCGTCGTGACACGCTCGATCACATCAGGAGACAGTCCCGCGACGCTCGATTCCGCCGAAGACGACGGAAACAGATCGGGATCGGAGGATGAGACCACAGATTTTCGGTCGCTTTCGAAAACAATGGAGCGATGCATACAACATTTTATACGCAGCATGCTGTATCCATGTCCCCGCTCCCCCGGTCAGACCGTTGCATCCGTATGGATTTCGAACAGTCCATCCAGTTCGAGCACGCGCAGGATTTCAAAAAACAGATCTGGCGGATTTCGAACGGTAATCGGCGTTCCTTGAAGCTGAAGTCGATGCAGGTGCGCAATCCCCTCCGTGTCGGCAAACCGTACGTCGCGAAGATCAACGATCACGTGCTCCGTCGACTCAATCAACCGTTCGATGCAACGGGCTGAAAATAAGTTCAGGTCGCGGTTGAGTTCGATCGTAAGCGTACCAGACTCTCTTCTGTGTCGCATGCCAGTTCCCTCTGGATCAATGATTTCAGGGCGTGTGCAAGATCCGAATGGACGACGATGTGATCGAAGTCGAGATCAACCAGCGGCCGCTGCATCCGAAGATAATCGCGGCTGTGGTGGAAGCGCGGCATCAATCCGGCAAGCACGAAGCCGGCATCGCGGAGCTGGCGGATGAGGAAGGGCGTGTGCGGGTCCTCAATCGGGATGTCCACCAGCACGTTCAGCATATCTTGGTCCACGTCGTCGAGCGTCTGTTCGACCTGTTCGACCACGTCCGCCCCCGGCTCCTCGATGATGAGTTCCACGTGCCGGAATCGGTATGAGATGCGGGTGTCGATAACGGCTTCGCTGCCTGGCAGTGGCGTTGCAGGTTCCATGTCCGGCGCCTCAACGACGGCCCCCAGCGCCTCGTAGATTTCCTGTAGGATCGAAGCATATCTCATCGGAAAGAACGGGCGCACGACGTCGTATGGCTCCAGCGGACGGAGTTCGATCACGACAGAAATTGGTTGTGGGTAGTCGCCGACCAGGCCGTGAAACCGCTGTGTGGGAAAGAAGCCGAGTAGCAATGCCGTGGACTCCATGCCGAAGTGCTGGTTCACACGCTGGCTAATATCGTGCACGGTCACCGCCTCCCCGAAAACGGCCGACATATCGTGAGCCCGAGCCTCGTCGATTAGCATCTCGAGCATCTTCGTCATGAGACCACGACGGCGATGATCGACGTCTACGACGGCCTCTCCTACTTCCCCAATGTCTGAATCGGGCATACGAAGCACTGCAAACATGCCTACGGCGCGCCCGGACGGTGTTCGCGCAATCACGCCAAACTTTTCGTCCTGCACGAGCGCCCGGCGGATCTTCTCCGGATAGTAGAGCTCTTCCTTCGCATACGTGTACCCGTACGTCCGGTAAATGAGCTTCGCCACGTCCCCGGCATCGTCAGGTTGAATCGGTTGCAGGCTGTAGTCGCCCGTGAAGACCTCAGCAGGTGCAGGCTGCGGATCGTGCCGCATCAGCTCCGACACGTGCGTCGCTTCGATTTCCTGAACGAGGCGGAATTCTTTCCCTTTCCTCCCCCTGTTGAGAAAGGCAAAGTCGTCGACGAAATGGCGCATTACGGCGAACCCGGCCCCGTCGAAACGTCCTTCCTTCCGTGCTCGCTCCGGGTCGTAGACGTACCGCGATGGATCGAACGGTTCCCCCTGCTCCGTGATGATGACCTCCACCGTCGAGATATCGCGCCGAAACGTGATATCAAAGCTCGCCTCCTTTCGCGGAAAAGCGAACCGAACGACATCGGTCACAACCTCCGTAACCGCTAGAGCAAGTGCGAGAGCCCGTTCATCGGACAACCCCGCATTCATCCCCCATTTTCGAGCAAAGTCGGCCGTTGGGCCGATCACACTCAGATGATTTTGAAGCCGAAGATGCAAGTCCATGATGTCCCTCTCCCCCCATACCAGAACGACCATCCATTTACACAATCTTAACCCTCAAAAAGGACAGCTCGTGTCCGGTATTCCCCTTCCACGCGTGTGGGGAAGGACCTTCAAGACGAGGTCAGGAGGCGGCAAGATCTGACGTGGTTGGTTTTTCTACGCCACAGGTCCAGGCAAGGTAGGCCATGAAACCGGCTCCGATACGGAGCGCTTCTTCGTCGATATCGAATTTCGGCGTGTGCAGACCGTGCGTGATTCCCCGCTCGGGATTGCCGACACCGAGGGTGAAGAAGGCCCCCGGGCGCTTCTGTAGGAAGTATGCAAAGTCTTCCCCGGCGTACCACGGATTGAGATCGAGCGTCTGGTCTGCACCTGTAAATTCCAGCGAGGCATCGCGAACAAGCGCGGCTGCCTCAGAATCGTTGATGAGTGCCGGATAACCAACCTTCAGATCCACCTCGGCCGTCGCACCGTGCGCTTCGGCCGTGCGATGGATCAGGCGTTCGATCAGTTTATGAGCCTCGGCGCGCCACTCTTCGTCCATCGCGCGGAAGGTGCCAGCCAGACGAGCCGTTTCCGGAATCACGTTTGTCGCGCCATCCGCAATCAGGCGTCCGATGGTGAGGATACTGGCCACACCCGGCGGCGCGTGTCGGCTCACGATGGACTGGAGTCCGACCACAATCTGACTCGCTACGTACGTCGCGTCGGCCGAGAGTTCGTGCGGGGCGGCCGCATGCCCGCCTTCACCACGAACCGTGATATGCACCTCGTCTGCAGAGGCCATGAACGGCCCCGAACGGATGCCGACCGTGCCGACAGGAAGATCCGGACGAACATGCTGTCCAAAGACGTAGTCGACCCCATCCTCCGATCGGTCACCGGACGCGCCATCACCGGCACTGCCGAAGGACTCGAGAACGCCTTCCTCGATCATAAACTTGGCGCCGCCGGGGATTACCTCTTCACTGGGCTGGAAGCAGAACCGAATCTGCCCGTGGATCTCGTCTCGGATGCGCGAGAGGATCGTTGCAGCTCCAAGAAGAGAGGCCGTGTGGGCATCGTGGCCGCACGCGTGCATTTGGCCCTCGTGATTGGACGCGAAGTTGAGCCCCGTCGCCTCATGGATCGGCAGGGCATCCATATCGGCCCGCAGCAAAATGGTCGGCCCGGGATGTGCGCCGCGGAGCGTTCCCACGACACCTGTGCCGTAGATGCCAGTGCGGACGTCGAGATCGAGCCGCCGGAGCGTATCGGCGACCAGGGACGCAGTCTGGTGCTCTTCCCGTGCGAGCTCCGGGTTCTGGTGAATCTGACGTCTCCACGCGACAACGTCGGGAAAAACCTCATCAGCCAGCGAATGAATGCGCTGCTTCATGGTGCGTTCGATCTGATTCCCAGAAACTACCCTTCGGGTTCCCGCCGAGTCCGTCTGTCGCCCCGCCCACGACGTGCCTCTAAACGAGACGCGTCCGTTTGTCGAGATACGCCTTGAGCGCCGTGTCGTACGGCTGGTTCGTGTCCAGTTCGACGAAATCGATGTCGTGCTCAAGACAGCGGCGGCGAAACGTCTCGGAGAAATGCGTGACGGCTTCTTCGTAGTGGTCGCGGAGCTGTGCAGGCTGAAGTGTCACCTCTTCGCCTGTCTCCATATCGCGAAATAGCATCGGGCGATCGGGAAAGCGGAAGCGGCGCTCCGTATCCCCCTCCAAAACGTGAAAGACGATCACCTCATGCTGCCGATGGCGGAGATGACGAAGCGCCCGGAGCAGATCGTCATGCTTCGCGACATTCTCGAACAGGTCGGTAATGACTACGACAAGCGACCGCCGGCTGATGCGCTCCGCAACTTCGTCCAGGGCGGAAGCCGCACTCGTTCGGGTGCCGCTGGCCTCCGACGACGCGATGCGATCCAACTCGATGAGAAGTGGACGCAAATACCCCGGCGTGGCCTTCGGTCGCCGCATCGTATGTACGGACTCGTCGAAGGCAATAAGTCCGGTGGCATCGCGCTGCTTGAGCATCAGGTTGTGCAACGCGGCCGAAAGATAGGCACCATAGACCAGCTTGCTGACCGCGCCTTCTCCCTGGTAATGCATCGATGGAGAGGTGTCAAGGACGACGTAGTGACGCAGGTTCGTTTCCTCCTCGTACCGCTTGATGTAGTACCGATCGGTCTTCGCGTACACCTTCCAGTCGACGTGGCGAAGTTCGTCTCCGGGGTTGTACGGCCTATGCTCGGCAAACTCGACCGAAAACCCGTGGTACGGGCTGCGATGGAGACCGGTAATAAACCCCTCGACGATCAGACGTGCCCGCAATTCCATGTTGCCGAGTTGAGCAACGGCCGCGGGGTCGAGATATCGAAGGGCGTCAGGGGCGTCGGCCATGAGGATCGGGCAGCGCGAAAGCGGGCTCAGAAAAAGGGAATTGATGCACGCCTCCTCTCGAACAGCGTTCCCTTCACGCCCTCATCCCCGTGATGACCTGTCGTCCCACGGCGTTTGACAAACTGACATCAACAACTCGTCCTAAACTTGTATCTTTCACAGATTCGAATTGAATATATCCATTTCTCAAGGATCTTCTTACGACTGTGTGATACGCACGACCAATATACTGATCTGCATATGGAGTAACTCCATTGCTCGGAATCGTATCAGAGAGAACGATCGAATTCATGGCGCACGGTCTAGCCTCACCGCGATCATGATCCCCTGCCCCCTCTGATCCGACATGATACTTTATCCCCAACTCACGCTCATCTGACCCAATGTCCCCACCATGTTCGACGCTTCTACCCAAATCGATCGTCTGCTCGGTCCGACACCGGAGGATTCGCAGGAGGAATTCCGGGCCTTTCTCCGACGCGTCGTCGCAGAGCAGTTCGACGGGAACGTGTCGAAGATGACAACGGCACTCGCCGAGGTTGGTGACCTGTCGGCGGAAAGTAAGCAAGCCAACCTTCGGCGCAAACTGAGCCGGTTTCTGAGTTACAGCGTTCGGAAGATCGATTCCGAACTCATCATGTGGACGTGGACGTATCTCTTCGACAAACTCGGCCTGCAGGCGTTCGAATACGCACCCGACCTTCTCGGAAGCCGTCTTCTTCCAGTAATCCGCTTCTCCACGGAGCCCGTTGAGGAGCAATCAGCACTTCCAAACTACCGGACCCGACCGCAGGTCACCTCGCGCTACTCAATCGATAATGCAGAACTGGACGAGGAGCATCGGTGGGGAGACCGCCACTATTTTGTCACGATCGCTGAGACGGATGCCTTGGAACCAGAACTTCGGGCGGGGGACAGGGTGATCGTGGAGCATGTCGAAGACACGACCATGCCCGCCAGTCCCGGGGTTTACCTGCTTCGCATCGAATCCTCGGTTCAGTTCGCCCGTCTGCAGCCACGAGAGGATGAATATGTCGATGTTCTCTTCCCAAACAGCAGCCACAAAAATTATACACTCCGCGCCTCTAATGCGGACATCGAAATCCTGGGCCGCGTATGGGGATCTTACCGACGAACCTGAAAGGCGGCGCAGAACTGGTGCTCGTCCTTGAATCCGCGGCAGCAGGCATCGTATCTTCTCGTGCCTGCCAGCCCCCTTACGGCGAAATCGATCATTCCCATCACCTCAACCGAATCGCCCATGCTCGTCCAAGACGTGATGCAGCATCCTGTCATCACCGTCAGCTCGGACACCTCTATCGCCGAGGCCTATCGCATCATGCATGACCGGCGGATCCGTCACCTTCCCGTCGTCGATGACGGGCGTCTTACCGGCGTTGTGACGGATCGGGATCTTCGATATTCGACCAGTCGCCTGCATCCATCGCCGGTAGAATCCCAGACGGGAGTCGACCGCGTGATGACGAAATCGGTGATCACCATAGGCCCGCTCGACCCCGTCGAAGAAGCCGCTCGCCTCCTCCGGGCCCGTCGCATCGGATCTCTGCCCGTCGTCGATGGCGACGACCTCGTAGGCATCGTGACGGTGACGAATCTACTGGATGCGATCATCGACCTGACCGGTCTGAAAAAGCCGGGCAGTCGGCTTGCTGTTTCGCTTGTGGATGAAGCGGGACAGCTGGCGAAGCTCACGACGCGGGTGGCCGAGGCTGGCCTGGACATCCGGTCGGTCCTGACGTACTACGAAGATGAATTTTCCGGTCCGGAAGCCGAAACCGAGGGATCAGAGCCGCGCCTCCGCGTCATCCTTCGCGTCGACACACTGAACGTCCGCGCGCTCGCAGAGGAGTTGCGCGAGGAAGGCTTCGACGTCATTTGGCCCATCACCAAACCCGCCTGACGCTGGCCTATCGGTATTCTCGCCCTCGATCGTCTGCCCGGCCCTACACCTTCGCCCCTGTGTCTACCACGGTCCTCTCTTCTCCACGCTACCGCGACTACGACTTTGGTCCGGAGCACCCCTTCAGCCCGGTCCGGCTCGAAATGTTGATGGATCTGCTTGAGCACCTCGATGTCGACCTGGACATGGTCGAACCACCGCTGGCATCAACGGACGACATTCTAACGGTTCACGCAGAGAAGTTCGTGCGCCAGGTCGAAGCGGCCAGCGGAGGTACACCCGGTGCCGCCATGTCGCGCTACGGTCTCGGCACGGCGGATGTCCCGATCTTCGACGGAATGGATGAGGCCGCGCGGAGCCTCGTCGGCGGCACGCTTCACGGCGCAGAACGGATCGAGCAGGGCGAGGCAACACGCGTGCTCCAACTCGGTGGCGGACTGCACCATGCGCAGGAAAAGCTTGCCAGCGGCTTTTGCGTTTATAACGACCTCTCCGTCGCCATCCAGCACCTTCGCGATGCCGGCCGGCGCGTGGCATACCTCGACATCGACGTGCACCACGGCGACGGAGTCCAGGCGCTGCACTACGATGACCCGAATGTGCTCACGATCAGCCTGCATGAATCGGGCCGGTACCTCTTTCCCGGCACCGGCACAGTCCACGAAATCGGAAAAGGTGCCGGCGAAGGGACGTCGCTGAATGTCCCGCTCGAACCGTTCACGGAGGCGGATAGCTACCTCGATGTTTTTGAGCGCGTGGTCCCATACGCCATCGAGAATTTCATGCCGGAGGTGATGGTCGTGCAGTGCGGAGCAGACGCTCACTTCTCTGACCCGCTGGCCGATCTCCTCCTCGACACCCACGTCTACGAGACACTGTTCGATCACATCTTCGACCTGGCCGACGATCACTGCAACGGTCGGCTCCTCCTTACACTGGGCGGCGGGTACCAGATGGACGCGACCGTTCGAATCTGGACGCTCCTCGCGCTAAAAGCGACCGGTCATCCGATTCCGGACGCGCTCCCGGACGCCTGGCTTGCAAACTGGAAAGAGCGCCTCGGAGAAGATCTGACGCCCACGCTCCACGACGCTCCCGACAAGACCTTCGACATTCCACGGAAGGAAACCATTTACCAGCAGAATCAGCGCGTTAGCAAGCGCGTCCTGGAACTACTCGCGCCCCTGTGGTACTGACACCGTTCTCGTTTACACGCCGGGACGCTGGCTCGTTGACCGTCGAATCGCTGCCACGGTACGCGCAAACCTTCACACGTCGACACTTTCACACGTCTATACCTAGCCCCCATGCCTGAACTGATCGGTTCCCCCTCCGTCGTCGAGTCCGCAGGAACGAAACCCAAGCGCATCGAGGAATACGTCGGTCGCATCAACACGGGACATGAATCTGTGAGCGTCGCTCGTATGACATCGCCGGGTGGGTGGGAAGAACCCGGACAACGCCCGGAGTTCGACGAGGTGACGCTCGTGCTCTCTGGGCGAGTTCGAGTCGAGCACGAAGACGGTGTGCTCGATGTCACAGCCGGACAGGCCGTTCTAACGCGGGCGGGCGAGTGGATACGCTACAGCACGCCGGACGAGGGAGGCGCAGAGTACGTCGCGATCTGTCTGCCCGCATTCAGTCCGGATACCGTGAACCGGGACGACGACTGATTTCTGTGACGCCCGCTACCAGGACGTGCTCGTGTCTCCACCGCGATCGCGCTCGGGGGCGTCGGACCTCGGGCGCGATGAGGCATCCCCCCCATTGAGAACCTCAATCTCTACGTCGGTGACGCCGGCCGTCACAAGATCGATCTGACGCGCGGCCGACTTCGAGAGGTCGATGATGCGGCCGCGCTTAAAGGGTCCACGATCGTTGATCCGCACGGTAACCTGCTTTCCATTGTCGAGCCGTGTCACGCGGACGCGCGTTCCGAAGGGAAGCGTGCGATGAGCAGCCGTGAGCTTCCGGTGCGTGTACACTTCGCCGCTAGCCGTTTGGCGACCGACGAACTTATCGGCGTAGTAGCTGGCCTCACCACGGTCCGTCATGCCGCGTGGTGCGTCTGCGGTCGGGGAGGTCGTCCCCGTGGCACAGGCGACCATGAGCCCGAGGCAAATGATCACAGTAAAAAGGGGGGCGCGTCGGTGCATCGCGGTACAGAAAAGATGAAGGGGGCTTCCCGAATCATTAGGGAGTGCAAATCAGAAAATGACGGCCGTCCAACCAATCTCGCGAGGCCGAGGTTCTCCAGACGACGCGTCTACCCGGCAGGCCGCTGGATATTCTGATGGCTGCCTGATTCGATCCAGGATACACTATGCATCAATCGATTCCAAAAGTCGGGACACGAAGCCTCCGTTTTCGTGATCACTCTCCCAGTCGCGGAGCAAATCGATGCTTTTGCTCCGCCCTACGCCCCCAACGACACGAGGATGCACGCTGTCCGGTCCTCGATTCGGCGTGCACCGGCCCACGGCACCATTTTCCGGGGCCTCAACCGCGTACACAATCGCATCGACTCCGAGTTCAAGCGCAGCACCGAAGCACATGGCGCACGGCTCCATCGTTGTGACGAGCACGAGTCCGTCTTGTGACTTGAGGTCATGCCTGGGAAACGCGTCGGCGATCGCCTCCATCTCCGCATGTGCCGTCGGCCGGCCCGTGCTTCTCGCCACGTTGTATCCCTGCCCGAGGACATCGCCATCACCGGACACAACGGTGCTACCGATCGGGATTTCGTTCGTCTCCAGCCCCTTCGATGCTTCTTTGAGGGCGTCGTCCATGAGCGCATTCAAACGATCGGGGGTAAACGCGAACGTTTGGGGGCCGCATCGGGCCAGCGCCTCCTCAAGATCGTCCGCGAGAACTCGTGCGGTGTCGTATCGCCCGCGCGCTCCACTCTGTTGCAACGACTCGGCGGCACTTTCTTTGGCTACAGCAAGGACCGTTGCCCCGGCCTCGACGGACGCGAAAGCCGCCCACGGTGTCGACACGACCGTTGCCGACTGCGCGGGATGTGCCCCGGCCCGATCCGCGACCGCCTGAATCCGCTCCTGGGGAGATTCGCCGGCTGAAGAAGGCACGATGTCCACGCCAGTCGGCACCTCAATCCCAGCCTTAACGATCGCATCCTCCACATCGCCTGCACCGCGCAGGTCCGTAACGATAACCCGAACCTCGGCATCCACGGCGCGACGCATCAGTGCAGACGCCCCGACGCCAGCACGACCCGTTGCACGATGTAGGAGAGGTCCGAAGGCATCGATGAGAAGAACGTCTACGGACATAAGTTAACAGGTTATCTTCGTGTAGAAGAATGATCACAAAAGGGAGCGGACCGATCAGGGACGACTCCGGTACGCAAAAACTACGGCACCGGACGCCAACCCGGTCGTGTACGAAAGCGGACGTGCCGCCCCACCCGCTATCCTCTCTTACGTCGACTTCGCGTGAGCCTTTACCGGACGCTGATCCACGCCGACTTCGTTATCGCGGTGATATTGCTGGTGCTGATTCCTCTCGGCCTCCTGGGCGCGAGTTGGAGGACACCATCTGTGCGCGACCGCATGCTCGTTTATTGGCGGGCATCGGCCCTGCTGGGTATTACGGTCTACCTCTGGATTGGAGAAGTTCAGTTGGGCTTTGTCACGGGCTGGCTCGCACGCGCCATCATTCCTCTCGCACTCTGGCGCGGGGACGCGCTCACGATCCTCCGCGGCCGAACACTCCTGCCGGAAACGCGCATAGAGGAAGCGTACCGAGACTGGCAACGAATCGCTATGGGCTACAGCATCGCCGGCTTGATCTACATGTTGCCTCTTCTCCTGTGCGCGTTTGGATCAGACGCCTCAGAAATGTGCCGTGCATGGTACGTGCCACCAAAGACCTTCGCGAGCTGGCTTCATCCAAATATCGAACCGATCTGGCTTGGACGCTATGGACGCGTTGCACTGGGCGTTTATGCTGCCTACCTCATCGCCAGCGCTTACCGCCTGCGCCGATAGATTGAGCTTTTAGTTGGCCTCCCCGTTCAGATCGTATTCGGCAATGAGACGCTCGAGGATCACTTCGGACGTTCGACTGACGATGTCGTAGACGTTTTTGAAGCCCTCGTCTCCACCGTAATACGGATCGGGCACCTGGTAATCCCCCGGATTCGGATCGAACTCGCGGAAGAGCCGCACTTTGCCGCTGTGGCGATCCTCTTCGTCGAAATAGAGCACGTCGTTCAGGTTGCTCTTATCCATCACGAAGACGTGATCGTAGGCCTCCAGGTCAGCAGCCTGAAACTGCTGGGCACGATGGTCTTCGAGGGAGTGACCGAATTCGTCTGCCGTTTGTCGCATGCGCGAGTCTGCACCCTCGCCGACATGCCAGTCGCCGGTGCCGGAAGACTCGATGTCGAACTTTTCTTTAAGGCCCTTCTCTTCCACCTTGTCACGAAAAACCACCTCGGCGAGTGGGCTTCGGCAGATGTTGCCGAGACAAACGAACTGGATGCGAATGAGATCGGACATGCGTATGCAGCGCTGTGAATGAGATGGGACGTGGGGGCTCCGTTTCGTCGTTGAGCCGAAGAGAACCGACACAACCACGGACATGCCAAACGCGAAAGGAAAGACCGTGTGCCCGGTCGCAGCCCAAGGTCCGCGTGAGATCCAATGAAAGGCAGTGACTGTAGAGCAGGAGGAACGCCCGAAAACCGAAAACCCGTATCGTTTAGCATTTGTTGGTCCGTTGCGAACGCCTTCATTCGACTCCGTCTCCGAAACGTCACGCCAACACCAACATTCCACGGACGACGGTTCGAGACCTACGTCGCGCACAGTTTCAGATTGACTCAAACGTAGGTGCTTCGTGCCGGTGACGGGGACGTAAAACGGAATCAGAAACCCTGCCGATCGTGCTGAATTCTCGAAACAGGGTTCGTTTTGTTCTACGTCCTTCCATGCCGATTACCGGACCTTTCCTGCCTTTATTCTCCTGACCGCTCTCTCCTCGTGGCTGCCGACCTCTTTTCTTCTGCCGGCCTGGATCCTTCGTCCGATCCTGCATCATCCGACGACACGGCAGAGTCATCCGCTGCCGAGACGCCCGCGTCCGAAAACGAATCCACGGTAGACAACGACGGCGTGCTTTCGGTCACCGAACTGACAGAGGGGCTCGGTGCCCTTGTCGAAAAGCACTATGGCGACGTGCGTGTGGAAGGCGAGCTGTCCAATTTCAAACGTGCCGCGTCGGGCCACTGCTACTTTACGCTCAAGGACGACGACGCACAGATCCGGTGCGTGATGTGGCGCTACCTGACGCAACACATCTACTTCGAGCCCGAGGACGGCCTGTTGGTACGCATTACCGGAAAAGCATCCGTTTACGAGCGGCGCGGCGACCTCCAGATCCTGGTCAACTCGATGCGGAGGGCCGGCAAGGGAGCGCAGCAAGAAGCGTTTGAGCGTCTAAAGGCCAAACTCAAAGCGGAGGGCCTCTTCGACCGCGACCGCAAGAAGCCTCTACCGACGTTTCCCCGCCGCATCGGCGTCGTCACCTCGGGCGAAGGAGCGGCCCTGCAGGACATTCTCTCTGTCCTCGAGCGCCGGTTCGCGGCCGCCGACGTGATCCTCTGCCCGGTCCCCGTACAGGGCATCGATGCGCCACAGGCCATTGCAAACGCGATTGCCCGATTCAACGCGGTCCCGCTCGATCACGACCAGCGTCCTGAGGTCCTGATCGTCGGACGTGGAGGCGGCTCGGCCGAAGACCTGTGGGCCTTCAACGAGGAAGTCGTCGCTCGAACGATCGCTGATAGTGACATACCGATTATCAGTGCCGTCGGGCACGAGACCGATGTGTCGATCGCAGACTTCGTGGCGGACGAGCGTGCTGCAACGCCGTCTATGGCTGCTGAAATCGCTGTCCCGGATCGACGGGATCTTGAACTTCAGATCCGCGGGCTCACCGACCGCCTTCGCGACGCCGCGATGCGTCCAATCGACGGAACGCGCCGACGCGTGCGCCACCTCATTGACTCGCGCACGTTCCACGAACCCGTCCGACGTCTCCGCGACATGCAGCAACGGGTCGATGGCATCGTGGAGCAGTTGCACCGGAGCGCGTCGCGGATGATTGAGCGCCGGCGCCACGTGGTAGAGCGCCTGCAGGACCGGATCCGCGCCGCCCACCCGAAGGCACCTCTTCGCCGGGGCTATGCCATGATCGAGCGCGACGGACAGATCGTCCGATCGGTGGCCAACCTCACAACAGGAGATCGCGTCCAGATTCGACTCGACGACGGACATCGGTCTGCCGATATCGTCGATGAGGGCGACGAATAAGGTCTGGTACATCCAGCGTACCATGTCCCTGCAGACACTCATGCGACACGAGGTACGCGCCACCTTCGCGCGACATGCCGAGGTAGCGAAGGCCAACTTTCAACTTTTCCCGAAAATAATTCGACTCGGAGAGCGTTATATACTTTCACTGTCCTACCGGTTGGCTTACAACCTTGATGCATCTCGCCGCGAAGAGGCTCGGTGAGAAACGGTCGGTACATTGGCCGGGAACGGCTATTTGACGTGCGCCCTCTTTTACCGCGTTGCTACGTCTCTGAATATCGCAACAACCTGTACGCATAAATTACATTGCGGTATCGCATCTTTTACCGCGCGCACTCATCTTGCGACGCACGGCGGTTATGGAACTGCCCCGCCAATGACCTGTACATCGGACGGATTTTGATGGACCACACAAACCCGCGTTCGCATGGGTGGTCCGCGCCTCCTCGCACTTGGAGGAAGCCGGTTCACATCCACGCTTCACGCTGGGTTCCCCTTACCGCGTGTGCCATCCGTCCGTCTCCTCGCCGACCGTCTCGTTGTGCCCGCATTCTGCACTGCGACCCGGGAAGGACGGCGATGTCCCCTGAGGGGGCTACATCCTTCTTTCCCTGTCTCGTGACCGCGATATTGCGCTTCAGCGCGCGGACGGTCGAGGCCGGACTCTTGTCGTCAGAATCGTGATGCCATGGCATCCACCCCCACTGAACTTACGATTCAACTCCGCCCGGAGCGTCGCGTCGATGTGATCGATGTGAATCAACGCGTCCGGGAAATCTCCAGCGATTTCCTCGCGGAGCACCAGCGGGCCTTATACTGCTCGCACCACACGACCGCGGGCTTCCTCGAGGAAACCATCTGCAATCGTCTCGGTCGGTGCGATGACTCGGTTCATCAGTTTCTGGAGCCGTTTCAGGAGCTCTTTCCATTTGGCGCCGAATACCGTCACGACCAGATGCATCTCCGGCGCGAGTTGAGCCCGGCTCAGCGCCAGTCCGAGCCTCGCAATGCGGATTCGCACCTCACGTTTATCAGCTCGGGGCTCGAGAACTGTGTCACGTATCCGAGTGACCCTGCCCGACCGGTCTTCTTCATTGATCTGGATGGGATCAACAAGGATAACCACGACCGCCGCGAGCGCACAACGACCGTTCTGGGGTACAACGACGAGCGCCTCGTCACGGAGTCGGAAATCGTGGTGCCGGTGTCCAGTCACCCGATCGACTCGATCAGTCTCCGCGATCCGCGACTCGGCGTGTTCGACCAGCTTCACGAGCTGCTTGCCGAGCACGGTATCAAGCGTGGCCGTGTTCACATCGATCTCGCCACGGACGAGACGCACGCGGGACTCACGGTCAATGAGTACGAGACGCTGCTCATGAAGCACGATCTGGCCGAGGTGCTCCGCGACCCGCTCCGCTTCATGGCCCGCAAAGGGCGCAACATGCTGCGCGACCCGGCCGCCGTCCCCGACAAGGTAAAAAATTACGCCAAGTACGACCTTGTCCGCCTCGTCAACCGCGTACTCGACACGCTCGGCCTTTCCGAGTCGCTCGTCGAACGCGTGATCGACAAATGCTTTGCCGTTCCAGCCGAACGATTCCTTCGCATGAAGCGCTCCGTCAGTCTGCTCGTGACGGAAGATGAGCGCAACGGTGAGGGTACAATCGTCCAGGGTCGATACCAGAGCCCGATCCTCGTGCAGTGGCGCAAATCTCAGCCGGAGGCCCGCCGCCTGAACGTCAAGCTGACGCGCTTCGAGTAGCGCACACGCACGAAATACATTTTATGCCAGCCAGTACAGGGTTCGGGCCCCGATCCATCGGGACGCTCGAACCCTGATCTATTTGCCTCAGATAAACTGGCCGTGGAAACCGAACGGGATCGCGTGAGGCACGGGTACGCGGGCAACTTCGGTAAACGTGTGAGCATCCAGGACCAGAAGGAAGGACCGATTCTCCTCCGGCTGGAAAACAACGGAAAGCACGACGCCGTAATCTTCCGCTCGCCCGTTTGGAGCGGGCACGAAGACCGGCTCTCCCGGATACGTGTCCGGGGCACGCCACGTCTCGGCCGCTCCCGTTTCCACATCGATCTTCACCAGCTGATCGGTGAAGTTGCCGATGTCATAGGCGCCTACCCCGTAGACGTAGCGGTACGTTCGGCCCTCTACTGCTCGATCATGCACGCGCGGCAATTCCAGCAGCGTATCAGAAATCGGTGTCGGACTCACGGACTTCGTCGTGCCCGCAAGCGGTAGACGATAGCGTTGAAGGCGTCCGACAGCCGGCGTCGGTTGGTCCGACTGTAGACGGTCGAGATACAACGCGTCGATAATACTCGCGTCGTCGTAGGTCACAACATCGCAGATTACCGAGTCGCCCTGCTCAAACGCGTTCACGTGATGAAAGGCAAACGCAGCTGGGGCTGAAATCCGCGTCACTTCCTCCCCATCCGATAGTCGGACGACCCGAAACCGGGTTCCTTCCTCCGGGACCCAGTTGTAGTTCTCGATGAACGGCTTTCCCTCGAGCAAAAGATCCAGCGGGTTCACGCGGAGCGGCCACTCGGAGAGCACGGCGTACCTCTCCGTAACGGCGAAGCTATGCATGTAGCTCGGCCGATCCACGAATAGCGTCGCGCGAACCTCGCGCCGCCGGCTCCCCGGATCGACCGTGACAATATGGTATTGACACTGCCGCCCAAACGTGGCCATGTACGTGGTCGTTCGCCCCGTGTCCGGGTGAACGTGCGGGTGGGCTGTCGTGACCTGGGCGTCGACATCATCCGCAAATTCGACCACGCCGACCGTCTCGAGGGTCTTCGGCTCAAATGCGACGGGTAGGGGCGTTTCCGTCATCGCCACCCACTGGCCCGCCACCTTTGCCACATTGATGGAGGCATTGTCTGTAAGCCGAGGCCGAAAAAGCGACATCACACGGCCGAAAATCGAACGACACGGATCCGTGCCAAACTCCGCTCGAGAGATCCGACCTTTCTTCAGCGCCTCACGCCGAGCGTTTGATTCCAAAAAACGGTTCCGGTATCCAACCTTACCATCTTCGATCTGAAACGCATGTAGCATTGCCAGACCATCGAACCAGTGGTTGTACGTATCCTCCCCCACCTCGAACTGCGCGGGCCCATTACGTATCAGGGTGCCTTCAATCCAATCCGGCAGGTGCCCTTCAATCGACAGTTCCTCGACGGCTATTTCGTTGCGCAGGCTCTGAAATCCGCTGGAGAAGGCCATCATGCTCGAGAGTAGAATGAATAGAGTTCAGAGAATGGCCGCCCGCCTCGCATCGAATCAAACGCCGACCCGCCGGTTCGTCCCCGCCTCCGCACAACATTGACGGTGGTTACGATGTGGGGACTTCCATCTGGAAGGCGCCGATCGCCAGTCCATGCAACGAACAAGCCCGGTCGACCACGGTCCAATCGACCCGTGGCTGGAAAGATCAAACCCACGTACGGAGTCTGAAGTTCAGGCGCGCTGCCGCCTCGCTGCACAGTGAATCTATACGATGAGAACCTGTTTGCCGGACAGCCTTCGGCCATCCAAAGGTACAGACCTCCCGACGGTCGGTGCTAGCAACACCAGGCTTGGTTAATCTTTCGCACCATGTCTATTGCGTCATTGCGAGAGGATTTAGTGATAGACATGAATGGCTACGCCCACTTTTTCACGCTGCATCCGCCAAACAGGTTATGGATCTTTCTCCCTCTCCCGCTTCCTCCATGTCTACGTCTACAGACGGAGGTCTTGTCTTGCTCGACGGCATCACAAAGTCCTTCCAGGAAGGCGAGCATGAGCGAACGGTCCTGCGCGACCTGCATGCGGAAATCCAGTCTGGCGAATTTGTCGTGCTTATGGGTCGGAGCGGAGCCGGTAAAAGCACGCTCCTGAACCTGATCAGCGGCATCGACCTTCCCACGAGCGGTCGCGTCGTGATCGGCGATACCGACCTCACCACCCTATCGGAGACGGAGCGAACGCTGTTTCGGCGAGAGCATATCGGGTTCATCTTCCAGTCGTTCAACCTCATCTCGACACTTACCGTTGCGGAAAACATCACGTTGCCGCTCGAACTTGCCGGCCGAGGTGATGACAAGGAGCGCGCCATGGATGTGCTAGATCGCGTCGGACTTGCCGACCGGGCGGACAGTTTCCCGGATCTGCTGTCAGGAGGCGAACAGCAACGCGTTGCCCTCGCTCGCGCGCTGGCTGCCGATCCGCTCCTCATCCTTGCCGACGAACCGACAGGCAACCTTGACTACGAAACCGGGGAACAGGTCATGGACGTGCTGACGGAGCTCGTGCGCGACTACGGGAAAACCATCCTGATCGCGACGCACGATCGCACGCTCATCGCTGAGGCAGACCGCTGCCTCACACTTCACGGCGGGCAGCTTCAAGATGGCGTTCCGGACTTCGTGGAAGACTGACAACCCAGCCCTTCGCACTTCGACCTTTGCACTTCGCCCTTCGATTCCCCCGTGCGTCTTCTTCCGAAATCGAGTCTCCGGTACCTGCTGCGCCACCCGCTGTTGATGGGCCTCTCCGTGCTGGGCGTCGCGCTCGGTGTGGCCGTCGTCGTCGCTATCGACCTCGCCAACACGAGCGCCGCGCGCGCCTTCGAGCTATCGGCGGAAACCGTCACGGGCAAGGCAACCCATCAGGTCGTGGGCGCTGCGGGAGCACTTGACGACTCCGTGTATCGATCACTGCGCGTCGATGCGGGTGTCGAAAAATCTGCTCCGGTCGTGGAGGGCTATGCGAAACTCGCGGCAGATACGGCATCGGCCACCGTCGATGCCGAGTCGCGTACCATGCAGGTACTGGGAATCGACCCGTTCGCCGAAGCCCCGTTCCGCCCCTTTGTTGCAACGGGCACGCGGGCTCTTGCCCTCAGCGATTTTATCGGTGCCGAGACCGCGCTTCTCTCCGCCCCGACGGCGCGCTCAATGGGCCTGGCCGCCGGCGACACGCTCCGGCTCGAAATTGAAGGGGTCGTCCATCGACTCGTGCTCGCTGGCCTGGTCCAGCCGGAAGACGAGCGGACACGCCGGGCCACGGCGAACCTTTTGATCACGGACATCTCGACGGCTCAGAACCTATTCGAGCTCGACGCACAGATCAGCCGCATCGACCTGATCGTACCGGATACGCGAGCGGGATCGGAAGAACTGGACCGGATCCGCAGCGCCCTCCCCGGCGGAGCACAAGTACGGCGTTCCGAGTCACGCACGCAGACCGTGGAGCAGATGACGCGAGCGTTCGAGCTCAACCTGACGGCCCTCAGCCTACTTGCACTCGTCGTCGGTGCCTTTCTCATCTACAACACGATGACCTTCTCGGTCGTGCAGCGCCGTGGGCTGATCGGGCGACTCCGCGCACTGGGCGTGACCCGGAGACAAATCTTCGGCGTCGTCATCGGGGAGGCCTTTCTGCTTGGACTGGCGGGCACCATCATCGGGCTGCTGATGGGCATCGCGATGGCATTCGGGCTCGTGCAGCTCATCACGCGCGCCATCAACGATCTGTACTTCGTCGTCAATGTCCGGGAGCTCACGATCGCCCCGTTCACGCTCGTGAAGGGCGCCGTTCTCGGCATCGGAACGACGGTAGTAGCCGCTCTCGCCCCGGCCCGAGAGGCAACGAATGCACCGGTCAGCACGGTCCTCCGACGGTCGACGCAGGAGAGCGGCATTCAGGATCTCGCCCCCCGCCTCGCCCTTGCGGGAGCGGCGCTGGGTGCTGTCAGCGGTGCTCTTTTGCTGATCCCGACACGGAGTATCATCGTCGGCTACATCTCGCTCCTCCTGGTGCTCGTCGCAGCGGCTCTGATCACGCCGATGTTCGTCCTCGCCGCCTCGAGAATCGCCCGCCCCATCCTCGGACGATTCGCTGGAGTCATCGGCCGGATGGCTTCACGTGGCGTTGCAACCACGCTCAGCCGCACGGGCGTCGCCATCGCAGCGCTTACCATCGCCATCGCCTCTACTGTCGGCGTCGGCGTCATGATCGACAGCTTTCGCGGAACGGTCGTGACGTGGCTCACACAGTCGCTTCAGGCCGACGTGTACGTGCAACCGCCGAGCCTCGTCTTCCGGCGCTCGGACGCGTCGCTTCAACCCGGCGTCGTGGACACACTCCGCTCGATGGACGGCGTGTCAAGCGCCCATTCGGTACGCCGAACCGAAGTCCAGAGCGAGGACGGATCCAGCGAACTTGTCGCAATTGAGATGGGCCCAAGCACACCAGATATCTACCGCTTTAAGTCTGGCGATCCAGACGAGATCTGGCCAGACTTCGACACAGGCAACTTCGTCCTGGTGTCTGAACCCTACAGCTACAAGTATCGTGTCGGTGTGGGCGATACGTTGCGCCTCCAGACGGACCGTGGCCCCACGCAATTTCCGATTCGAGGCGTGTATTACGACTACGGCTCTGACATTGGTGTCGTGATGATGAGCCGGCAGACATACACGCGTTACTACGACGATAGCGGCTACTCCGGCATCGCGCTCTACCTTGAGGAAGGCATCGACCCCGATACGATCATTCCAAACATGCGCTCGGCCGTCGCCGGTATGCAGGACGTGTTTATCCGGTCGAATCGGGCCTTACGCCAGACGTCGCTGGAGATATTCGACCGCACATTCACGATCACGACGGTTCTACGGCTTCTCGCTATACTGGTCGCGTTCATCGGCGTGCTGAGTGCGCTCATGGCCCTGGAACTGGAGCGATCGCGGGAACTGGGGGTTCTGCGCGCGACGGGCATGACGCCGGGACAGGTCGGACGATACGTGACCCTCCAGACGGGACTCATGGGCCTGATCGCCGGACTCGCGTCGCTCCCACTCGGCTACGCCCTCGCGTACGTGCTCGTCTATGTCATCAACAAACGGTCCTTTGGCTGGACGCTGCAGTTGGAGGTCCCGCCAGAGGTGTTGCTTCAAGCCGTCGGACTCGCCGTCGTCGCCGCCGTCCTCGCGGGCATCTATCCCGCATACAAGATGGCGAACACGTCCCCCTCGACCGCACTCCGAGAGGAATAAAAGTTCAGCGTTCAGGGTTCAGGGTTCAAAGTTGGAGGCGTTGCATCTCCGATCACGGTAGACGCCCCGTTTGTCATCGAGCTGATCCCCTTCGCTCTCACACCCTCACACTTCCACACCTCGACACTTTCACACGTCCACACTTCCATACGTCCACACCCAACAGGAAAACGCCGATGCCCTGAAAGAGGCACCGGCGTTCCGGTTTAGCTACACCGGTATGAGAGAGACGGTCACTTCTCTCCAGCTTCCGTGGACGCCTCACCGTCAGACGTCTCAGCATTCGCTTCGAAATCTTCCGGGTAGAGGACGACCTGGTAGTAGCGGTTCTCGTTCAGGTACGACTGCGCGGTCTGTGCCACCGTCTCCGGCGTACTACTCGACACCAGCTCCTCGTAGCGATAGATGTCGAGCGGCTCCACGCTTTCCGTCGTGAAGGCCTGGTCCAGGGCGCTGACCCAGAAGCTGTTGGTCTCCATTGCCGTTTCGCGGCTGCGGCGCTGCTGCTCCTGCACCTTGGCGATATCATCAGCGGTCACACCACCGGTTCGGACCGAATCAATCTCCGCTTTCGCGGCAGCGAGCAGATCCGCCGCCCGGTCGGGGTCGCAGACGAAACTGACCGTGAAGCTGTAGCGATTGTACGGCGGGCCGGTCGTGTTGTCGCGGACGCCGACGTTGTACGTGCCGCCTCGCTTCTCCCGGAGCTCCTCGCGGAGCTTGATCGAGAGCACATCGCTCAGCGTCGTCAGCGCGTGGCGATTCTCACGCGTGTACTCGATGTCGCCGTTGTACGTGAGCAGAACAATCGACCGCTGTCCCTGCCCGGCACGGACCTCAGCTTCGACCACGTCATTCGGCGGAGCCGGCGTGACCGCACGAACCTCGTCCGTACGCTCGATCGTCGGCAGCGTGCCCAGATAGGTTCGGGCAAATTGAGCGAGAGAATCGGTCGGGACGTTGCCCGCGAACGTGAATGTAAAGTCGCTGGCATCAGCGAATCGCGTTCGGTAATACCCGAGAAGTGAATCGGCTATGAGCGCCTCAACCTCAGCGATCTCGGGCGGGCTGACGCGCGGATGGTTGTCGTATACCTTCGCCACCAGCGTGTCCTGCAAAGCCGCGGTCGGGGTTGCCGAGCGGTTCTTCAGCCGGGCCGTGAGTTGCTGCTTAAACGACTGCAGCGCATTTGCATCGATACGGGGCGCGGTCGCATACGAATGGATGAGCTGGAACATCGTCTCCAGATCCTGCGGCGAGGCCGACCCGTTCATGCCTTCGTCTCGGCTCGAAATATACGGGCTCACACTCACCGACTTGCCCTGCAGGTACTTCTTGAGCGCCGTGTTGTCAAACGGACCGACACCGCTCTGCCGAACAACGTTTGGCGCAAAGCGCATGGACCGGTACGCATCGTCGCTGATCGTGGATGCGCCGCCGGGACTCGTAGCCGTGAATCGGATCTCGTCGTCCTTGAACTCGGTCGGCTTGTGGACAACAGTGACGCCATTTTCCAGTGTCCACACCGTCGTTCCCAGTGTATCGATCGTCTCCGTAGACTTGAGGCCTGCCGGCTCTGGAATGTCGGCCATCAGCGGGACGTCAGACATTTCATCCTCGTACGGCTCGACGTCCTTCGTCCGAACCCGGTCGAGGACCGCAGCGAGTGTATCCTCCGACGGTGGCTCAAGGCCTTCCTTCTCAGGCATCTGGACAAGCACCGCACGGTTTCGGTCGGCCACGATGGTCGACGTCACGGCATTCACGTCTGCGAGCGTGATCGTCGGCATGATCTCTTTCGCCAACTCGTACTCCGTCTCGATCCCTGGCGCAGATTCGCCGGTCAGGAAAAGTTGGACGTACTGCTGCGCGAGAGACTGCGACGGTATATTTTCGCGCTCATTGTACGACGTTTCGTACGACCGAAGTAGATCCCGCTTCTGCCGGATCAACTCCGAGTCGGTGAAGCCGTGCTGGCGAATGCGCGTGGCCTCCGTGAGGAGCGCCTCCATGCCGGCGACGATGCTATCTTCCGGCACCTGAGCCTGGAGTCCGTACCCTTTCATCGGGCGAGCGAGTGTAAAGTTGAAGCCGCCCGCACCAAGAAACGGGGCGTCGCCGGACTGCGCCTTCTCAGACAACCGGGCGTTCAGCATGCTGAAGAATAGCCGCTCCTTGAGCATCCGGCGAAAGTCTGCTTTCGACCGAACGGGTTGCGCGTCGGTCTTGAAGATGGTCGCAACGCTCGAAACCGGATACTCCGGATCGGTGACGACGGCATACTTCGTATCCTCGTGCGCTGGGACATCGTATCTTTTCCGCTCCTGTGGATCGCTCGGGGATTCAAAGTCCGAGAACCGGTCGCGGATCATCGTTTCCAGCATATCCGGATCCATGTCGCCGACCGCTATGATCGCCATGAGATCGGGACGGTACCACGTTTCGTAATAATCGCGGACCTCGCTGTACGGTGCGTTTTTGACCACAGACGTATCGCCAATCGGGAGGCGATCAGCATAACGGGAGCCAGCGAAAAGCGTCGACACAATGTCGTCTTGCATGCGACCCTGCGCCGTCTCCTGGCTCTGGCGCCACTCTTCGATGACGACGCCGCGTTCTTTGTCGATCTCTTCCTCGGAAAGCGTCGCACGGGACGCCCAGTCTCGCAGCACCATGAACGACGTCTTCACCAACTCGAGACTATCGGTTGGCACACGCAGTTTGTAAACCGTCTCATCGAAGCTTGTGTACGCGTTCACATCGGGACCGAACTCCATGCCCGTACGCTCGAGAAAATCGATCAGCTTTTGCTCCTCAAAATTTTCCGTGCCGTTGAACAGCATGTGCTCGAGAAAATGAGCGAGCCCGCGCTGGGCATCCGTTTCGAGTATCGAGCCTGCGTTCAGTGCAAGCCGGAGCTGGAGACGATCTTCCGGCTCGTCATTCTGTCGGATGTAGAAGCGCATTCCGTTGTCGAGCGTCCCGGTTCGAACGGCCGGGTCGACCGGTAGAGCCTCTTCGGACGTATCAGCGTCAGCCTGCTGCGCCTGGGCAAAGGGGCTCCATGCAAGAAGCATGAGAAGCACCGCACCAAGAGCAAGCCGACTGATGGATCGTAATGATGATCGCATGTATAAAATGGATGGTCGTGAAGATGCGTGGGGATGGATACCGTCGAGCGGGGCTGCCATCAGAGACGACAAAAGGAATAGCCTCTTTCAAGCAGGTAAAGCTTCGTATTTTTATATCCAATTATCGGTACGCCGGTAGACTTCGGCACGTTACATGAAGATTTATCGTACACGTCGTGGGATTCGTAAGGATGTTGTTTCTCTGGATCTCCGTGACGCTGGAATCGTCCGTGCTGTGCCTGCAACTTTGTTCTTGAGCCCCAAGCCCTATGCGTCGGACCGTCCTAATTTTCGCTCTGATCGTCGGCGTCCTCGGAGCCGCCGTCTACTGGCTCACGAACCGAACGGACCAGGAAGCCGCTCTCGATACGTCCGTCGCGGTGGCCGAAGCGATGGGCGACAGTGATACCACTGGCTACGCCCGTGCCGATCGAGTCGTCGACTTCTCCTTCCCCGAAGATCACGGGCCCCACCCAGGCTTCAAAACCGAATGGTGGTACATCACGGGCAACCTCGACTCGGAGGGCGCCGCAACGATCCCTGGCCAACAGCCCGGCTCCTCGGCCCGAGACTTCGGATTCGAACTCACGATCTTCCGCGTCGCGATGCGTCCCCCATCACAGCAACCGGTCCGACTCGCATCCGGCGACTCGGCGCGCTCCACGTGGTCCACCGACCAGATGTACATGGGGCACTTCGCGGTAAGCGATATCACGAACGAGACGCAGTACGACGTCGAGCGCTTTAGCCGGGGAGCGGCCGGCCTCGCGGGCGCACAGGCCGACCCGTTTCGCGTCTGGCTGGACGACTGGTCCATCGCTACAGTCGACACCGCAGACGCTCCCCTGATCGATGGAGCGTTTCCGGTTCGGTTGCGTGCTCATGGTAACAACGCAGCAGCCGACCTCATTCTTACGCCGACGAAAGAAATGGTGCTACAGGGAGATCGCGGTCTCTCGCAAAAAGGTGAAGGAGAGGGCAACGCCTCTTACTACTACACGTACCCGCGTCTCGCGACAGAAGGCACAATCGTTATTGATGGCGACAGCGTCGAGGTTTCAGGGCTCAGCTGGATGGACCGCGAGTGGAGCACGTCGGCGCTGAGCGAAAACCAGGTGGGCTGGGACTGGTTTGCCCTGCAACTCGACGACGGACGCGACCTGATGTACTACCAGTTGCGCAATAAGGACGGCTCGGCAAGCAGATACACGGACGGCGTGGTCGTAGGCCCAGACGGATCAACCACTCCTATTGACAAAACCGACACGTCCCTCGAGGTGCTAGACACGTACATGACCCCGGACGGCACGCGGGAGTATCCGACCGCATGGCACCTACGCATTCCAAGCCAGGACATCGATCTGCGCATCAACGCCGCCTTTGACGATCAGGAACTTAACGTCTCCGTACGGTACTGGGAAGGCGCTGTCACCGTCGACGGCTCCTCCCAGGGCGAATCGGTGCGCGGACACGGGTACGTCGAAATGACCGGCTACGGCGAAGGCGCCACCTCCCCAACCGTCGGCGTGCAATGAGGTACGGTGGTATGGAAGGGTGGAAGTGTGAACGTGTGAACGTATGGAAGTGTGGACGTAGAAAAGAGTATGTGCATTGAGCGAAGGAGATGACACAACCGCTGAACGGGCTGCCCCACCCGACAAAACCTCGACGCCCCCAACGGTGAACGCTGAACGTTGAACTCTGAACTCTCAACACTGAACCTCCCAGAGTACCACGTCCGCACGATCGAGCGGGATGGGAAACGGATGGTCTATGACATATTTCGGGGAAAGTACGTGCGCCTGACCCCCGAAGAGCACGTGCGTCAGCAGTTCGTCCACTACCTGGTCGATGCTCACGCGGTCCCATCGGGACTGGTCGCAATCGAGCTACCCGTCGACATCCAGGGGCGGCCACAGCGTGCAGACATCGTCATTTACGACCGCGAGGCTCAACCGCTCCTCCTCGTCGAGTGCAAAGCCCCCGACACCTCCATCAGCCAGACCGTCTTTGACCAGGCATCTCGCTACAACTTGCGGCTCGGTGCCCCCTTTCTTGCCGTCACGAACGGACTCGAACACTACGCCTGTCGCATCGACCGCACCTCCGAAACCATCGATTTTCTGACTGATCTCCCCGACTTTGACACCATGTGTTCAGAGGCATAGCGACCCGGTCATTCCGCTTTCTTCTAACGCTGACGGTCGATCACGGTGTGGCCGCATCGACCGGTTGACGATCACTCGTCTTGTACGGAATTCCCTTACGTCGCGACACCGGGTCCACGCACATCGTCTCTCATGTCATCCCCACGTCGGTGTCAGTGCCGCCCCGCTGTACCACGCGAGTATTTGTGTGGATGTTTGAAGTGAGCTTTTCGGGACAATGAGGCCACGCCTCTCCCTGTTAAGCCATTCGCATATAATGAGGTTAGACGGTGGGGACTGTCATGATTGCGACAAGAGATTCAGCCCAGAATAGAAACGTTCAGAAACGCGTATCGGACACGGAATCATCCGTGCCGACGCACCCCTCTCACCCTTCGAACACCGATGCTGTGGATCGCGGGGACGGGATGGCCGTCCGAAGCGGTATAGACGGAATTCCAACCGTCCACGCCACACCGCCGGGCAGGCGTGTGCCCACGCGCAGGCCATGGAAACAGGCCGGTGCCAACGTGAAGTCCCAGTACGGAACGACACTACAGATCGGGTTCGTCCTCGCTCTGTCCATTTTGCTCGGCTTGACTGCTCTCCGTTTCGAGACGGACGATACGTTCGAAGTCGCGCTCAGTGAGCAAGACGTCGTCGTAATGGAAGAAGTAGCTCAGACCGAGCAGGAGATCAAGGCCCCGCCTCCACCGCGACCGGCAGCTCCCGTTGAAGTTGCCAACGATGTCGTGCTGGAGCAGGAGACTCTGGACTTCGATGCCACTCTCGACTTGAATGAATCGCTCGACCTGTCCGGCCCACCGGAGCCGCCCGCCCCGGAGCCGAACGAGGAGGAAGAGACGTACGAAGAGGAAATCTTTGTCGTCGTCGAAGACCAGCCTGAACTAATTGGAGGTCTGGCCGAGCTCCAGAAGGAAATCAAATATCCGAACCTTGCGCAGAAGGCTGGCATTGAGGGACGCGTGTTCGTCCAGTTCGTCGTCAACGAGAACGGAGACGTCGTTAACCCCACCGTCATCCGCGGGCGTCACCCGCTCCTCGATGCCGAGGCGCTTCGTGTCATTCGCCTGGCGAAGTTTGAGCCCGGCCGGCAGCGAGGCAAAGCCGTGAAGGTACAGCTGGCGATGCCGGTTACCTTCAAGCTGAAAGACAAGAAGTAACAGCCTCACTCGCACGATCGCCTCACATTTGCGCACAGGCGGACCTGGCCTCGGTCGGGTCCGCCTGCTTGTTGGGGGAACGGCGCCCGTCCAGGTCAGCCGAGGACCGGCATACAGTAACTCGTGCGCGGGATCATAGCCCTGTCTGGCCGGCGGTACCTCGTCCCTACAACATCACTCGACGGTCGATCCGCCGTAACGGTGGAATCCATCGAACAACGTTTTGCGACTGCGCCTCTCAGCGTCTGGAAAACAAGTTGGCCCGCCTCCACGTGCTGGAAGCGGGCCAAATACATGGATGCCTGTCGGGCCACCGGGACGTGTGAGGCCTTCCTCACACGCCCGAAACGATTGAGCTATGCGGGAACAGCGTCCTCAGAGACAGCCCCCACGACATCCTCCTGGACATTGGCTGGCATCGCCTCATAGTGACTGAACCGCGCGTGGTGGATACCCCGACCGTGAGTGAGCGAGCGTAGCGTCGTAGAGTACTGGAAGAGTTCCGCCTCTGGAACCTGTGCGATAATCTTCTGGAATGGTCCATCGGTTTCGATGCCCTGAATCCGTCCGCGGCGCGTGTTCAGGTCACCAATGACATCACCAGTAAAGTCGTCGGGCGTGGTTACCGTCACGTCGTGGAGCGGCTCAAGCATCACCGGCTTCGCCTTGTGAAACGCCTCTCGAAACCCCTGAAACGCGGCGGTCTTGAATGCAGCCTCGTTCGAGTCAACCGGGTGCATACCACCGTCGTAAATGACGACCCGTACATCGCCGACCGGGAAACCGGCCACCGGCCCCTCCGCCATCGCGTCGAGGACGCCCTTCTGGATGGCGCCAAAGAAGCGGCGCATGTCGATGACCCCACCCACGATGGCATCGACGAAGTGAATCTCGGCGCCCCACTCCGTCGTGACCCGCTCTTCTCCGCGCACCTTAACGTCAGACGGCGGGTTGAACTCTCCATTTAGCGGCTCGATCATCAGGGAGATATCCGCAAACTGTCCGGCTCCGCCCGTTTGCTTCTTATGGCGATACGATGCGCGGGCTCGCTTGCGTACCGTTTCACGATACGAGACGCGGGGACGAATGAAGTCGATTTCCACACCCGAACGACGCTGAAGGCGACCGCGGGCAATCTGCAGGTGCATCTCCCCCTGTCCGCTCAATGTGAGTTGATTCAGCAATGGATCGTGATCGAAAACGAGCGACGGATCCTCCGCGGCGATCTGGTGCAACCCCTGTGCGAGTTTATCCTCAAGGCCATCCTGGCGTGCCCTGACTGCCATCCGGTACCGGGGCTCGGGAAACTCGATGGGTTTGATCTGGATGGTACTGCTACTTCCGCGAAGCGTGTCATTCGTATGCGTGTCTTTCAGCTTGACGAGCGCCCCGATGTCTCCGGCGACCATCTTCTGTACACTGTCGCGCTCGCTGCCGTTGATCGAATAAATCTGGCCGATCCGCTCAGAATTTCCGGTACGGGGATTGTCGAGATCCTGTCCCGACTGCAGCGTGCCGTCGTATACTCGCACGAACGAATATTCTCCGACGTGGTCTTCGCTCATCGTGCGGAAAACAAACGCGACCGGATCGTCCGCCTTCTCATTGGCATAGATCATCTCTCCCTCCATCGTCTCCGCCGGTTTGGCAGCGGGCGACGGGCACACGTTGTCGATAAAGCTCATGAGGCGGGACACGCCGATCGCTTCCGTCGCACTGGTCACAAAAATCGGAAAGAGCTGGCGCTCAATCATGGCCGCGCGCAGCCCTTCCCGCATCTGGTCCTCGTCAAGCTCGCCCTGTTCAAAGTAGAGCTCCATGAGGCTCTCATCGTTCTCCGCGATGTCCTCCACAAGGGTGCGGTGGAGCTCATCCGCTTCGTCACGAAATTCGTCACGGATCTCGCGAATCTCCGGCTCCCTCTCGCCTTCCGGATAGAACAGTTCTTTCATCCGTAGCACATCGATGATCGTGCGTGTGCCGGCTCCTCCCGGAAGCTGCACGACCGTCGCACCGCGTCCGAACCGTTCCTTGATCTGCTCGACGAGGAGACGGAAGTCCGACTCGGAGTGGTCGAGATGATTGATGACGAACATGGCGGGCTTCTGCGTCATCTCGCCATACGTCCACGCCAGTTCGGTACCGACCTGGACGCCTGCACGCGCGTCCATGACGTAGAGCGCCGTATCGGCAACCTTCATCGGAGCGATGACCTCGCTCACAAAATCGGGATATCCGGGCGTGTCGAAAATATTGATCTTGTGTCCGCGCCATTCAGCGTGCAGCATCGACGTGAAGATCGACATCTGCCGCTCCTTTTCACTTGGATGATAATCGCTCAGCGTCGTCCCTTCATTCACCGACCCAAGTCGGTCCAATCCGCCGCTGGCGTACACCATGGCCTCAGACAGCGCGGTTTTCCCGCTCCCCTGATGCCCCGCAAGGACAACATTGCGAATGTGGTCAGCATCGTATACACGCATGGAGTTTTGCCGTCTGGTTCGTCATTAATGGCTTCGTGAACAACCGGCCCCGATATGTCAACGGTATCGCATGTCGGCTCGAGTCAAACCGGAGCGTTCCGGTGGGCTCGACCGGCATGAACAAGATGACCTCCAACAGGAGGGTGCCTAACACCTCCTTCAACTAAGGATAAAGTGAAGAAACTGTCAAGCAACGAGCGGGCAGAATCGCCGATTCCCGAGTGTCGTTCCGGTGCGATGTAGAATACGGAGTCGCCGGCGAGAAACCGGGAATCGATTTCCCGGGACTTTTCGTAATGATAATCCCCACAACGACATCTACGACGGAAAACCTCGGATGTACGGACGTCAAGACCATGATCGAATAATTTTACGCCCCCTGCCTCCGCTGGCATGCCGTTCGCACGGTTGTTCGACGACCGACGCAGCACGTTAGCCAGCCTTTTTTTTGCCCTACCCTGTCGACTTATGTCCTGGGACCTCCATGACCTCACCTGAGAAGCCAACGATTGCACTCGACCATACGGAGTTCGAAGTTCTGTCGAGCATTCGCTCTCTGGCTCCGCAATTCAATGTCCCACCCAAGCGGGCCGAGGCGTACGGTGTCTGGGTTGTATGCTATCGGCGCTATTGTAAAGTCCACGACCGTCCCTGGCTGTGGATGAGTAGCGTCTCGGACTTCATGGACTTTCTGGACACTCGCTCGGAAGTGTCGGAATCCGAGCGGAATCGAGCACTCGACGGCATCATGTTCTACCTCGCCGATGTGCGCCGCGCAGAGGACGAGCAGAACGAGAAGAAGAAAATGAAGCGCTCCCGTGTGCCGGCGTCGACCCGCAGCCTGTTCGGCCAGCTCCTGCTGCGTTGCGACATTCAACTGACGCAGGCGATGCAACTCCGAGCCACCGACGTGAAGCTCGGGGAATCGACCATTGTCGTGCAAAACCGGGAAACGAACGAGACCCAGGTCATCGAGGTACCCGCCAGCACGCGCAGTGGACTCAAAAAGCATCTTGACCGGCTTCGCGAACGCACAGACCTGGACGACCCGTACCTGTTCGCTCACCGCGGGCTGGAGGACGAGCAAGAGGAAGAACAGGAGGAGCCGGATCCGGAACGGACGACGCAACTCGCCACCCTGATCATGCAAGGCTTCGATGAGGAGCGCGACGGAGACGAGTGAGTTCGCGGGGATTGGTGATTACGATCGGGGTCGGCAGCGGTCCTACGAGCTGAGCGGGCGGTCTTTCTCATTAGGAATCCGTACGGTGGGGGAATCGAGATCGGTTGTGGTGACGTAAGCGTCGGGTGCACCATCAGGATTACCGCCGATCATCGCTTTCCTACCAACGTCTTCCGCCGATGTCCACATCGTACGACCGAGAACGCGAGGTTGCCCTCCATGCCGTCCGCAAAGCAGCCACGCTGTGTCAGGCCGTCCAGTCCCAGATTGACCCGTCCGTCATCGAGAAAGAGGATCGGACGCCGGTGACGGTTGCCGACTTCGGGAGTCAGGCGCTGATTTGCAATGCCCTCCGCGAGGCGTTTCCGGACGACCCGATCATCGCCGAGGAAGACTCGAGCGCCCTTCGCAAAAATCAAGGCGTGCTGCTGCAGGTGACGCAACAGGTCCAGCAGATCCGCTCCGGCGTCACGCCCAACACGGTCTGCTCATGGATCGACAAAGGGAACGCGGGCGAGTACAGCGATCGATTCTGGACGCTCGACCCGATCGATGGCACAAAAGGTTTTGTTCGAGGCGACCAGTACGCCATCGCGCTTGCTCTCGTCGTGGACGGCGTCCCGCAGGTCGCGGCCCTCGCATGCCCGAACCTGCCGGCCGACCTCGACGATGACGACGCACCGACCGGACAGGCCTTCATCGCCGTCCGTGGAGACGGAGCCTACCAGGTCTCGCTGAACGGCGAGGACGATAGCGGCACACGCATTCACACGTCGGATGCAGAAACGCCCGCCAATGGCCGCTTCACCGACTCGTTCGTCTCTGCCCATTCGGCACACGATATGGCGAAAGAAACCGGCCAACGCCTGGGCATCACGGCCGACCCGATCCGCATGGACAGCCAGGCGAAGTACGCGATCGTCGCACGCGGGGACGCAGAAATTTACTTCCGCCTTCCCCGTCCGGGCACGAATTACACCGAGAAGATCTGGGACCACGCTGCCGGCATGCTGGTCGTCGAAATGGCGGGAGGCACGGTCACGGACGTGAACGGCGATCCGCTCGACTTCACGCATGCCCCCCTCCTGACGGAGAATACGGGCATCGTCGCCACCAACGGTCACTTCCACGACCAGGTACTCGACGCTCTGGAAATGGACTAAGGATTGAGAATTGGGAATGGTGAATTGTGGATTGGATGAACGCGGTCGGGAGCCGCGGATATCGAGGAATCCCAAATTCTCAACCCACAATCCGCAATTGATCTGTTCACCCGAACGCCGCTAGCAACTGATCGCACGCCTGCTTGAGCACCGATAGCTCCTTTCCGAAGCAGAAACGAAGCTTCGTGACGCCGTCAGACGGGTCGTGGAAGAACGAACGACCGGTCACGCTCCCGACGCCGGCCTCGCGGATGAGCGTATCGGCGGCTTCCACGTCGTTGGAAAACCCGGGACGGTCGCGGATGGGGCCAAAATCAGCGAAGGCGTAATACGCGCCCTTCGGCCGCGGAACGTCGAACCCAATCGCTTCCAGCGTCTCGCACATCAATGCCCGGCGTTTGTAATACCCGTCGAGGAGCTCGGCATAGTAGTCATCGCCAAGGTCCTCGAACACGGCGAGCATACCGTGCTGGAGCGGCCGCGGGGCGCAGACGTAAAACAAATCGTTCATCAGACCCATCTTTTCCAGAAGTCGGTCGGGCCCGACGGCGTAACCGAGACGCCAACCGGTCACGTTGTAGGTTTTCGAAAAGCCAGACAGCGTGATCGTGCGCTCGTAGGCCCCCGGAAGTGAGCCAAGCGAAACGTGATCCGCATCGTCATACGTCATGTACTCGTAAATCTCGTCGGTGATGGCGACAATGTCGTGCTCCTGCATCACCGCAAGCAGCGAAGCCAGCTCATCTCGGCTCCACACCTTACCGCTCGGGTTGGCGGGCGTGTTAACAATCACGGCTCGCGTTCGGTCGGTCACAGCTGCCTTCAGCACCTCCGGGTCGAACGTATCTTCCGGTCCACCGAGAGGAACGTATCGCACGGTCGCGCCCGTGAGTTTGAGAATGTTGCGGTGATACCCGTAGAACGGCTCGAAGAGAATCACCTCATCGCCTTCCTGTAGCAGCGTCATCACCGCTGTGACGAAGGCTCCAGTCGACCCGGCACTCACGACCACTTCGTCAATCGACGTCGCTGGCAGATCATTGTACTCCTGCGCCTTCGCCAGAATGCCTTCACGGAGTGCCTCGATGCCGGCGTGGTGCGAGTAGATCGACTGATCGGCGTCGATGGCCGCATGCGTCCGTTCCTTAATCGCGTCCGGCGTCGGCAGGTCGCAAATTCCCTGACCGAGATTGATTCCCCCGACCTCGTCAACCGCCTGAGAGATCGTTCTGATATTACTTTTCTTTAGTGGACGTGCGCGGTCCGCGAGTGAAATGATTTTGGACAAAGGCTCCATGTCAAGAAGACCAGAACGAGGGCAAAGAGGTCGAGCCGGCGCTGCAGATTTTGTTGTGCTTCGAGCAGCAACCGGGAGGGCTCTGTGAAGAAACGACCTGCTTCGGGGGGAGTCAAGCCAAACCCATGGAACGCAGGCTCGAATCGCCCTTTCTCTATCGCTGCGTTTCGCTCAATTCGCCCTTCCTTTCCTCCACCATCTCTTCCCGCTATGTCGACTGAGCCGGACCGTCGGTTTATGCAAATTGCCATCTCTCTTGCTGTCGAAAATGTCGAGCGGGGCGGAGGTCCGTTCGGCGCAATCGTCGTGTCGAACGACGAAATTATTGCGCGAGGCGCAAATCGCGTAACAGCATCTCATGACCCGACGGCGCACGCGGAAGTCATGGCCATCCGTGCCGCGTGCGAGTCGGTAGGTCACTTCGAACTGTCCGGGTGTACCCTGTACACGAGTTGCGAACCCTGCCCAATGTGCCTCGGCGCCATCTACTGGTCTCGCCTCGATCGCGTCGTGTACGCAGCAACGCGAAATGATGCCGCTCAAGCTGGGTTCGACGACGATCACATCTACCGCGAGATCGAAAAGCCGCCATCGGACCGTCAACTACCGATGCAACATGTGGCGCCCGAACTCGCCTCCCGGCCGTTCGAGGCGTGGAGCGACTTCGAGGATCGGATGGAATACTAAAACCCGATCCTACATGCATAGTGGGGAATACCGTTGTCCGCTGAGAGATGATTTCTGTACGCTTCCATCGTTCACCCCGGAAATTCATCGATGGGTCGCAGTGCCCAGAATACGACGACGTAACATTCGCACTACGTAGATACGTGGTATGGCTCCGCGGATGAGGACCGGAGTGGCGTAACCCATTTTCTGGCTCCCTGTGTCCGACTGGATGAGTGCCATTCCCATCACGAGCGCCCCTACGTCATGTATCGGTTCGTATCGCCGTTCCGTTGTCTTCGCTGGAAAGGAAGAGTTGCCGTCGCCAAAAGCAACGCTGTTTTCGGACTCATCCTCGCGATGCTGTTCGTCCCGGTCTGGCATGCCCGGGCCGGCGGCGAAACACCGGATATCGATGATACCACACGGGCTGGACCGCTGCCGGCCGAATGCCCAGCGCCCGCTGCGTTTCAGCCCAAGAAGGAACCCGAGATTTCCGTGTCGCGCCTAAGCGCTCACATCGACGTTGACGGACGTCTCGACGACACGGGATGGTCGAACGCGGCGAAAATAACCGGCTTTACCGAGATTCGACCCGGCGATCAAAAGGCTCCTCCGGTCTGTACAGAAGCCTGGATTGGATACGACGACTCGCACCTCTACGTGGCCTTTCGTGCCTTTGACCGCCCTGACGAGGTTCGCGCATCGCTCCGGAATCGCGACGAAATATTCCAGGATGACTTTGTCGGTATTATCATCGATCCGTTCGGGGACGCGGCGCAGGCCTACGAGATTTTTGCCAACCCGCTCGGGATCCAGGGCGACCTTTTGATGCGAAGCGGGGGCGGCGAAGACATCGGCTTTGATATCGTCTATGAGTCGAAGGGGCGAATCACCAAAGACGGCTACGTGGTGGAGATGGCGATTCCGTTTAGCTCACTTCGCTTTCCGGATCGTGATGTTCAGGGATGGAAGACGACGTTCCTTCGAACACGCCCGCGTTCGAGCCGTCAGCAGTTCAGCTGGTCAACCGTAAGCCGCGACGATCCGTGCTTCATGTGCCAGTTCGGCACGATGTCGGGGCTGGAAGGCATTCGTCCGAGCACATCACTCGACATCATTCCCAGCGTTGTCGGCTCTCAGTCAGCAGAGGCTCCATCGGAAGGCGCATCGCTGGACAACGGTCGGCTCAGCATGGAGCCCTCAATGACCGTGCGCTACGGAATCACGCCCAGTCTCGGCGCGGAAGTCACCGTCAACCCCGACTTCAGCCAGGTTGAATCGGACGCGGCTCAGGTTGACGTCAACTCAACGTTCGCCCTCTCCTTCCCGGAGCGGAGGCCCTTCTTCCAGGAGGGCAGCGACCTGTTCCAGACCCCGATCGACGTGGTTTACACGCGCTCGATCAATGCGCCCAGCGTCGCAGCAAAGACGACCGGCAAATTCGGCCGCACGAGCATAGCGGTCCTGAGCGCGGTCGATGAGGAAACACCCATGCTGTTGCCGTTTGCCGAGTCAAGCACGGCCGTGAATGCCGGACAGAGCGCCTCGCAGGTCGCTCGCGTCCGTCAGACGTTTGGCGAAAACTCGTTTGCCGGCGCGACGCTCACGGATCAGCGGCTGCTGGACACGCAGGGGTCAGGTACGGTACTGAGCGCAGACGCCGGGGTACAGATGTTCTCAAAATACCGACTCGAGGGACAGGTCGCTCTTAGCCAGACGCACGAACCGGTTGAGAGCGACTGGACGGCCGGAAACAGCACTGTGGATGATGCTGATGCCTTTGGCGATGGCTACACGCCTGAACTCGACGGGGAGCGATTCTGGGGATCGGCAGCCTACGCGCGTTTCCGACGCGATGCCCGGCACTACAGCGCGAATGTGACTGCGCGACGGTTTGCTCCGACGTTTCGCACCCCGAACGGATTCCAGCGCAGAAACGACTACCAGCAACTCTCGACCTGGCACAGCTACGGCATGTACATGGAAGACCGCTGGATCGAGCGTCTGGATCCAGCGATTTCATCGTATGTCGAGTGGACGACAGATGGCCAACCCCGAGAGACGCAGGGACAACTGTCCGTCCAGTCGATGTGGAAAAGGCAGACCTTTGTGTATGCGAGCACCTCCTTCCGCCGCGAGGTCTTTGCCGGCAAAGCGTTCGAGCGCCTGACGAACTGGTTCGTAGAAATCAACTCGAATCTCAGTGAGCCCGTTCGTCTCGGCTTCAACGTCAACGGGGGTCGCGACATTTACCGGACGGACATGCCGGAGACCGGGCGAATATTCAACGCGAGCATCTGGGCCACCTTTCAGCCGATCCAGCGTCTCGTCATTCAGCCGAATCTCCGATTTGCCTCAATGCGCGACGGCGACGACTTCTTCTATCGAGGGTACATCGGGCGGGCCAAAACAAGCGTTCAGATCACGCGCTCCCTCTCCACGCGCCTCGTCACGCAGTATAACCACTTTGATGGAAGCTTCGTGGTCGAGCCGCTTGTGTCGTACGAGATCAACCCGTTCACCGTCTTCTACGTCGGCAGCACGCACGACTATTCGGTCCCAGACGAGCAGCTCGAGTCGTCAACGTCTCCCCTCACACCGACATCGCGACAGTTCTTCTTCAAATTCCAGTACCTGCTCCGCGTATAACACGAAGAGCAAAGGTGCTCACGCACCGCCGGCTAAATGTGCGTTCGGAGCGTGAACTGATGGATTCCACCCGTGGTCGACCAGGAGTTGTAGGCATAATCGACGTTGACGCGCGAAACGTGAAGGCCGAAGCCGAGGCCGAGACCCGCAAGGTCGAGGCGCTCGGCGACGGCGAGCTCCGTCGAGCGCCGATGGTTGTACCCCAAGCGAAGCTGCACGACCTCTCCGAGGGATAGCTCGGTACCGAGGACAAGGTGGCCCAGGACGTGGTCAAATGTCGATCCACCCACGACGCCCTTATTCAAACTGCTTAGGTCGTACGCGGTGACAACGAACCGGAAGGGCGCATGACGCAATTGCTTGGACGCCGAAAGCCGGACGTCGAACGGCAATTCCTCCGCACCTTCTGCGAAGCCATTGAGCGTTACGCCTGCATGATGAACAGACGCCCCGATCGTCATCAGTTGGTCCGGGCGATGGTAGCGCAGCCCCGCGTCCATCGTTAGTGCCGAGGCACTCGCCGTCTCGATGGACGAGTAGATGACATGGATGTTAGCGCCGTACCGCCAGCGCGATCGGTATGCGCGCGATGCTCCGACCGTCAAAGCGATATCACCGGCCCCGAAGCTACCCGTCGGCTCACCTCGAGCGTTTCGGCCATCGAAGTCGTCCCAGGACAGGAAGCGGACGCCAGCAGCCAACGTCGTCTTCAGCTCCTGGAGATCATGTCCGTATGCGACGGTCCCAGCGTCGGCACCAGCGAAATGGCTTACGTACGACGCGGATACCTGGCGATGCGCTAGAGAATCAAGAAGTGCCGGATTGTAGAACAGTCCGTTCACATCGCCATCCGCTACGGCCCCGAACGCCCCGCCGAGTGCGGCCGCGCGAGCCGAAGACTCCATTCGAAGGAACGGAAAGCTCGACAGCTCGCTCGTCGCCTGAGCACGCGCCGCATGTACACTAACGAGGCCAATGAGGACAACCAGCGTCCCCATCACCCACACGCAAAGACGCATGCGAGGATGTTCGTAGCGCTTCGCATATTGTTCTGTACGTACCACGTCGGTTCGTGCGTCCTACAAAAAATGACGAGCGTCGCGCCTCCGGTGTCTCCCTCCGTCGGCATGTAGCAATCCCTTCCCTCCTACCCAACGCCCCCATCGGCGGTTCATCTGCATAGAAGCGTACACGAGCAGAAGACGCAATGCGTATATCAGGACCCTAAACTGCGTTGTGACCAACGGTGATTGCATCCAGATCACGTGGGCTGACCGTCGCTCAAAAGAGATCGGATGAAAGAGACCACGACGAGCCCACTCCGCGACATCATCGCCCCCATGATAGGGAACGGATGAAGATGCCTCGCGTGCTACTCCCGACGTGGTAAATAGATCGATTGAGGTACGTTCCTCGTTGGCACGTTTACCATTTCCCCTGTCTCACGTCGACCGGTGCGGAGCTCTCACGAGAGCCCCCATCGAATCATCCCTGTCTCTGGGACCCTCAGCAGGTCTCTCCCATCGAGGCTGGGTATGCGGGACCGGGCGTTGTTTTCTCTTGCACGCATTTGCTGCCGACTGCACACATGTTCAAGTGGCTTAAGGATTTATTCGGAGATCGGAATCAGCGTCAGCTCGACGAGCTATGGCCGATCGTTGATGAGATCAACGAATACTACGACGGGCTCGACGCCCTGTCCGACGACGAGCTGCGTGGAAAGACCAACTCCTTTCGCGAGCGCATCCGCGACGCCGTCGCCGATATCGAAGCACGACAGGAAGAGATCAACGAACGCCTGAAGCACGCGCCCGACGCGGAGTCGCCGGCAATCGGCGGGGATGGTGCGGTGGCGGAGGCTCTACCCGAATCGGACGTGGAGCCTCTTTCGATGCAGGAGCGCGATGCCCTGTACGACGAACTGGATGTCCTCGAAGAGGAGTGGCATGATCGCGTCGAAGATGAGCTTAATGCCATCCTGCCCGAAGCCTTCGCCGTCATGAAGGAGACCTGCCGCCGCATGGTCGGAGAGACCTGGCGCGCGGGCGGCTCGGAGATCGAGTGGGACATGATCCCGTACGATGTCCAGCTCCTCGGTGGAATCGTCCTGCACCAGGGACGCATCGCGGAGATGAAGACGGGTGAAGGTAAGACGCTCGTCGCGACGCTGCCGCTCTACCTGAACTCCCTGGCCGGGCGCGGCTGTCACCTCGTGACGGTGAACCCGTATCTCGCACAGCGTGATGCGGAGTGGATGGGGCCGCTCTTTGAGTTCCACGGACTCGAGGTCGACTGCATCGACCAGTATCAGCCGCACTCCCGCGGTCGCCGCGCCGCCTACGAAGCCGACATCACGTACGGAACGAATAACGAGTTCGGCTTCGACTACCTGCGCGACAACTCCTTCGTCGTCCGCCCCGACCAGCTGCAGCAGCGCGGCCACCATTTCGCCATCATTGATGAGATCGACTCGGTCCTCATTGATGAGGCCCGGACGCCGCTCATCATTTCTGGCCCGGTTCCGGACGCCGACGAGAACCAGTTCGGCGAGCTACGTGACCCGGTCGAGAAGCTCGTGCAGGCGCAGCGCAAGATCGTGCGTCGCCTCACCAAAGAGGCGGAAGAGAAGATCGAGGCCATGCACGAGGCCGAAGAGGACGGGGACAAAAACCGCGCTCGCGAACTTGAGGAGGAAGCCGGTCTTGCCCTCCTCCGCGCCACGCGGGGCTACCCCAAGAACCGCCGCCTGCAGAAGCTGCTGCAGGAGCCGGGCGTCGAGCGCCTTCGCCAGCAGACGGAGTATTTCTATCTGCAGGAGAATGCGAAGCGCATGCCGTTCGTCGATGAGGCGCTCTACTTCTCGATCGATGAGAAGCAGCGCTCCATCGAGATGACGGAGAAAGGCCAGGAGTTCATGGCCGACATCATGGACCAGACCAAAGACATGTTCATCCTTCCCGTCATTGGGGAGGAGATCGCCCAGGTCGAGGAGGATCACGAGCAGGCCGTCAAGGATCTGGAGGAGGACCTGCGGTCGCGCGACATCAGCGCCGAGAAGCGCGAAAACAAACTCCTGAATGACAAGCGCGAGCTCGAGAAGGAGCAGCAAGAAAAGAAGCGCGAGATCTACAACACGTATTCCGAGCGTGCTGAACGGCTGCACGGTATTGAGCAGCTCTTGAAGGCGTTCACGCTGTACGAGCGCGACACCGAGTACATCGTCGAGAACGGAAAAGTCCAGATTGTCGACGAGCACACCGGTCGTGTCCTCGAAGGCCGCCGCTACTCCCAGGGACTCCACCAGGCCATCGAGGCAAAGGAGAAGGTGGAGGTGCAGGCCGCCACGCAGACCTACGCGACGGTCACGCTCCAGAACTACTTCCGCATGTACGACAAGCTGTCGGGCATGACGGGTACGGCCGAAACCGAGGCGGAGGAATTTGGCGACATCTACGAGCTCGACGTCGTGGTCGTCCCGACCCACGAGCCCATCCGGCGCGACGACCTGGATGATCTGGTTTTCAAGACGAAGCGCGAGAAGTACAACGCCGTCGTCGAGCGCGTTCAGGAATACAATGACAAAGGCCAGCCCGTCCTCGTCGGTTCGGCCTCGGTCGAAGTATCGGAGCAGATCAGCCGCATGCTGAAGCGCGCCGGCATCCGCCACAACGTGCTCAACGCCAAGCGGGACCGCGCCAAGCAGGAGGCCGACGTCGTCGCCGAAGCGGGACGCCGCGGCGCCGTCACCATCGCCACGAACATGGCCGGTCGTGGTACCGACATCAAGATTACCGATGAGGTCCGCGATCTCGGCGGCCTCGCTATCGTCGGTTCGGAGCGACACGAATCTCGCCGTATCGACCTGCAGCTTCGCGGTCGGTCCGGTCGTCAGGGCGATCCGGGCGAGAGCCAGTTCTTCGTCTCGCTCGAGGATGAGCTGATGCGCCTCTTCGGCTCCGACCGCGTCGCCAAGATCATGGACCGCCTCAACCTTGAGGAAGGGGCCGTGATCACGCACCCGTGGATCAACAAGAGCATCAAGCGGGCGCAGTCGAAGGTCGAGCAGAATAACTTCGCCATCCGTAAACGCCAGCTCGAATACGATGACGTGCTGAACGCTCAGCGCGAAGTCATTTATAAGCGTCGCCGCGAGGCACTGACGGGCGACCGCTTCCACGGCCAGATCCTCAACATGCTGCACGAGGTCATCGAGGCCATGGTCGACAAGTACTACGGCGACGGCAACCTGGCGGGCCTCCGCGAGGAGATGCTGCGCGTGCTCGCCTTCGACTTCGACATGGACCGCGAGACGTTCATGCAGGTCGGCGCCGACGGGGTCACCGATCGCGCCTTCGACGCCGCAACGAACTATTATCAGGAGAAGCGTCGCGCCATCGCGCAGAACTTCTACCAGCCGCTCAAGCAGCTGGTTGACGAACGAGGCGACGAGGCCCCCGACCAGATCTACATCGACTTCACGGATGGTCAGCGCCTGATCCGCACCGTCATGGAGACGGAAGAGGCGGTCGAAACGAACGGCCAGGAGGTCAGCGATTCGCTGGAGCGCACCGCGATGCTGCAGACGGTCGACGCCAAGTGGACCGAACACCTGCGCGAGCTCGACGAACTGAAAGAGGGAATCAACCTTCGTTCCTTCGGCCGGAAGGATCCGGTTGTCGAATACAAGATGGAGGCGTACGAACTCTTTGCCGACCTGATGGCAGACGTCGGCCGCGAGGTCGTTTCGCTTGTCTTCCGTTCTGGTCCGGTCGTCGACACGAAGAAGGACGACCTTTCCAAAGCCGATGGACGAGGCAAGCAGCCGAAAGGTCGCCTCGATCGCCGTCGCGCGAAAACGCGCCACGACTCGATGGATCCGACGTACAACGTCAAGGGAGGCGGAGACGGACAGAATGAAGCCGCTGAACGCGATCCCTCCGCAGACGCGCCGCAGGAACCGGTCGTCGTCGAGGACGAGCCGGGGCGCAACGACAAGGTCACCATCCGCAACAATTCCACCGGTGAGGAGAAAACCGAGAAGTGGAAGTACGCGAAGAAGAAGGTTCGGAATGGTAGCTGGACGCGTGTGAAGGATCCCGAACTCTCCTAACCTCCGGCGCCGCCCCGAACGCATGCACGCTCCGTCGCGCCCGGCCCCCGCCCCGTGCTGGATGCATCCCGGTCTCTAGGATCGCGGACGCACCGACACGTCCCCTGCCGCTCGCAATCCCCAGTGACTCATGCTTCGCTCGCTGTACGTACGCGACTATGCACTCATTGAAGAACTCGATGTCGAGTTCGGGAGCGGACTGAATATCATTACTGGTGAAACCGGGGCGGGAAAGTCGATCCTTCTCGGTGCGCTCAACATGATCCTGGGCGAGCGCGCAAACACGGACGTCGTACGTCAGGACGCGAAGAAGGCGATTATCGAGGGCATCTTTGACGATGCCAACACAGATCGCATTCGCACCCTGCTTGAGGACGCGGAAATCGACACGGACCCACTGCCGCGCATCATTCTCCGCCGGCAGATCACCGACCGAGGGAGTCGCGGTTTCATCAACGACACGCCGGCCACCCTCGACGTCATCCGCGAGGTCGCGTCCGAGCTAATCGACCTCCACGGCCAGCACGAGCACCAGAGCCTGCTCCACACGGAGACGCACCGCCGTACGCTCGACAGCTTCGGCGGCCTCTCGGGACTGACGCAGCACTACAAACGGCAGTACGACCGGGTCGCAGAGCTGGTCGAGGAACGCAATGAACTGGCCGCGCGAGAGCGCGAGCTGCAGCAGCAAAAGGAACTGTACGAGTTTCAGATTCAGGAGATCGACGACGTCCACCCCCAGGAGGGCGAAGAAGAAGAGCTGCATGCCGAACGGCGCGTTCTGGAAAACGCAGAGCAGCTCTACGCGTCGACATCCGGCCTCTACGAAATGCTCTACGAGAGCGAGGATGCCGTACACGACCAGATCGTGGTCGCACGCAATGAGCTCCAGGATCTTGCACGCATCGACGATGCCTTCGAAGAGCAACTCGAAGAGATCAAGTCGGCGCAAATTATCGTCAGCGAGCTTGCCAGCTTTCTGCAGGACTACAACGCCCACATCGAGTTCGATCCCGATCGCCTCTCCGAGATTCGGGATCGGATGTCAGAGCTGGAGCGGCTCAAACGCAAGTACGGTGGATCCCTGGAGGCCGTCTTAGAGCACCGTAGAGAAATCGGCGAGCAGTACGAACTCGCAGAAGACTTCGAGGGCAACCTCGAGCGACTCGATCACGAAATCGAGAAGGCACAGGCGCGTCTGTCCGACGCCGCACACCGACTCTCCGCCAAACGCCGCGAGGTCGCGGACCGCATCGAAGAAGCGATCGTCCGCGAGCTGGCCGACCTCGGCATGCCCGACAGCCAATTCGAGGTGCGCTTTCAGCAAGACGAAGACCCGGACGGCTGGATCAAGGGCGACGGCGACACCCGCTACCGCGCCTACGCTCAGGGCATGGACCACGTCGAGTTCTTCATTTCGACGAACGTCGGCATCGACCCCATGCCCCTCGCAGATATTGCCTCCGGCGGGGAAATCAGTCGCATCATGCTCGCCCTCAAACAGATCCTCGCTAAGAGTGAACGGCTTCCCATCCTGGTGTTCGACGAGATCGACACCGGCATCTCCGGAGACATGGCTCGCAAGGTCGGCGACAGCATGCACGACCTCGCCCGCTACCACCAGATCATTGTCATCACCCACCTCCCGCAAATCGCCGCGCTCGGTGACGTTCATTTCAAGGTGGAAAAACAGGTCGTGGAGAACCGCACGAAGACGGTGATCCGCCGCCTCGACGAAGAAGAGCAGGCCGCTCAGGTGGCCACGCTCATCAGCGGAGCCGACATCACCGATGCGGCCCTCGAGAACGCGCGGGAGCTCATGGCCGCCGGCAAGCGCGAGGAGTAGGGTGTGAAGGTACGGACGTGTGGAGGTATTAACGTGCTTCTATGCCCTAGCGTCATTCGCCCCCGTGATCTCCTTTCCTTACTGAACGAACCATTCGGCGTCTCTCGTAGGCGGCCGACATTTTTCCTTTTTACTCCAGACATACTTCCATTTGCCCATGGCCGAAACGTCTATCAAATTCGGAACTGATGGCTGGCGCGCCGTCATTGCGCGAGAGTACACGTTTGACAATCTGGAACGCGTAGCGCGAGCGACCGCCGCCTGGCTCCATGACGAATACGGCGATGCGCCACGCATCGTCATCGGCCACGACACCCGCTTCCTCGGTCGAGAATTCGCCACGTTCGCAGCACGCGTTCTTGCAGACGCCGGCGTTCACGCCACACTCACCACGTCTTTTCTCTCTACGCCCGCGATCAGCTGGGCCACGCAGGCGATGGGGTGCGATGCGGGCATTGTGATCACCGCAAGCCACAACCCGCCGGAGTACAACGGCTACAAGATCAAGGCAAACTTTGGCGGCCCGGCGCCTCCTGCCATGATTAGCGCCGTCGAGGAGCAAATTCCGCACGTAAGCGTCAGCGACAACGACCTGCCGTCAGCCGAGACGTTCATCGAGGACGAGATGATCGCCCTTCGCGATGTGCGCACGGAGTACCTCGACGCCATGCGCGACGTGCTCGACATCGAGGCTATCGCATACTCCGACCTGACCGTCGTCCACGACGCCATGTTCGGCGCGGGACAGGGCATCGTTACCTCGCTCCTCGGCACCGAGCGCGTCGTGGAGCTGCACCACGACCTGAACCCCGGCTTCCACGGCACGCCGCCCGAACCGATCGATCGCAACCTGGCGGAGCTGCAGTCGGTCGTCGGGCAGCCCGGTCACGACGTCGGGATCGCCAACGATGGTGACGCCGACCGAATCGGTATGGTCGACGAAAACGGCGACTTCGTGGACTCACACCGCATCCTTGCCCTGCTGGTCAAATACCTTCATGAGGAGCGCGGGCTCTCCGGCTCGATCGTGAAGACGTTTTCGACTACGCACATGCTAAACAAGATGGCGGACGCGTACGGATTCGACATCGAAACGGTACCGATCGGGTTTAAGCACATCGCCCCGAAGATTGCGGAGGGCGGCGTGCTCGTCGGCGGCGAGGAGTCCGGCGGCATCGCGGCGTCCGGCCACATCCCGGAGCGCGACGGCATCTACATCGGTCTCCTGATTGTGGAGATGATGGTCAAACGCGGGATGAAACTCTCCGAACTGGTCGACGAACTGCTGGAACAGTTTGGCCCGCACTACTGCTATCGCGAGGACATTCACATCTCGGACACGCAGAAACAAGCCGCGCTGAAACGTCTCTCCGAGGATGGTGGACTCGACACGGTGAACGGACACGTCGTCGTCGAGGTCGACACGCTCGACGGCTACAAACACCTCACAGACGGAAACGGCTGGCTCCTCATCCGCCCATCCGGGACCGAGCCCGTGCTGCGCGTCTACTCCGAGGCCGAGACGCCGGACGCGGCGAAGGCGCTCGTGCAGGACGCCCGCGCCCAGTTGAACGTCGGATAGTTCGAGGGCGAAAAACTAAATTCGAAGTGCGAAGTCGAGAGCCTCGGTGCATGTGTGCCGAGGCTCTTGTCGTATGCGACCCGCGTTCCGATCCTGCTCTCGCCTGTGTCGCATCAGGCTGAGGTGGCCGACAGACTCGATCGAAGTAACCGATGAATGAGACGATGGGCTGCGTATAGAACGGAAACCGCCACAACGATAATGGCAGCTTCGACAATCCCTGACATCAACCCAAGCGAGACGATCAACGTCGTCGCACAGGCAGGCGGATGAACGACGCGCAGGCCGATCATGCTGCCCGCCGTCATGGCTACCGAGAACGCTCCGCTCGCGGCAAGCCAAAGTCGTTCGGTAGAAAACGGGTCATGTGCGACCGTTACGACGAGCCCGAATGCCAGAAGATGATAGGCTGCCAGCCCCGAGAGAACGCCACAAACATGCCCGCCCACCACCTGGCGCAGCGTGTTATGATCGGGAGACATCGCAAGAACGAAGGCCGTGGGCCCGAGACTCGGGAAGATGAAAGGATATCCCGACACCCAGGTCACCGTGCCAAGCAAACATAGGAGAAGTCCCGTCTCCACCCCCACGTAAATGGCACGACGCAGCATGTGGGGGGAAGCAATGATAACGAGTACAGCGGATGGACGAGAGCTAGTCTCGCGTACGAGATGGTCGTTCTAATCTACCGCTGCTCAGTATCCTGGAACTGCCTACCGAGCGTGTCGCATAGCGCCTCCAGATGCCTCTGATCCGTCTCGTCGAAGGCGGCGAGGTTGTCGGAATCGACGTCGAGAACGGCGAGCAATTCCCCAGCTGGTGTGACCACCGGCACGACGACTTCGGATCGCGTGGACGATGAGCACGCGATGTGATCGGGAAACTCCTCGACATCTGGCACGAGCTGCGTTTCTTCGGTGCGGGCCGCTGCGCCGCAGACGCCGCGGTCGAACGGGATCCGCAGGCACCCATGTCCGCCCTGGTACGGTCCCACGATCAGCAGGTCGTCGGACACCGCGCGGTAAAAGCCCGTCCAGTGATAGTCGTCAAAGGTGTGGTGCAATTCGCAGGCTACGGTCGCCATCGCTGCGGTCCAATCAGTTTCGCCGTCCAGCAACGCAGCGACGCGGCGTTGAACGTCTTCGTAGGCTTCGTCTTTCGTCGTTGTCGTTTCCATGTACAGGTATGTTGGCGTTGCGAACTCGTTGATCGGGCCACGGCACCTCCCGCAGCCTCAGGCAAAACGAACTCAGACAGCGATAGATTCAATGCCGGGTTCGCGGTCAGCCTTCGGCGATCCATGGGGACGGACCTCCCGCAGGTCGGTCCTCGCGACACTCGCACACAAGACCCAGGGATTCCGTACGCCTTGTCTACTACGTCCGTGCCGAAGCATCATCTTCGGGATAGCGTATAGACACGAACAACCGGGTTGACTTTGTCGCGATCCATCCGCCAAACAGCCTCTTATACTTTAATACCCAGCTACCGGACAGTTTGACTTCAAACCGGAATGTCTTCGTATGTCAACGAAAAACGGATCTCGTGCGTCTCATGCGTCCTGGAAACGAGACGTTATCGTCGAACATGACGCACTCACACACTCCCATACCCACATACTCCTATCCATCTCAGAACAGCCGCGCCTAAGAATACTGAAATGACACACGCTCCAATGATAGTGTCCGGTAGGTAGCTTTAATACTTTAATACTTCCACACTTCCACACTTCCAAACCTCCACACCTCATTTCCCCTTTCTCCTACTCTCTAACTTCCCTCTCTTTCCCCAAATCCGCTTTTCCGGGAGAAGTCGAACGGACAGGTCACGGTTCACCTGAATCTGGCACGACAGGCGCGGATATCCGAAGCGAGCGGCCGCCTTATCGTGCCAGTGCTCCGGTGTTGGGGCCTCTCCGTCAAAGCGAATACCGCAGGTTGCGCACAGACCTCGCCCGCCGCAGTTCAGATTCTCTGTAAGTGGGACGTACGGCGATAGATCGTTCTCCAGAAGCAAGAGGCGAAGATTTACCCCGTGACGACACGTGAGCCTGTGCCAGACCTTTCCATCGAAGACCTCCACTGTGTGGGTTTGAAGACCCGACACGCCCCGACCTTCAGAGTCTAAGTCATTCATTCCGTAACCGTCACGCCTTTCCAGAACGCGACGTAGCCCTTGATCTCAGAAGCCGCGTCCTTCGGGTCGGGATAATACCACGCGGCATTCTCATTCGTCTCGCCCTCCAAGTCAATATCGTAGTAATAAGCCAGCCCCTTCCAGGGACAGGTTGATGTATGATCGCTATCGTTGAGTACGTCGCGGTCGACGGATTCCGGCGGGAAGTAATGATTTCCCTCAACCACGATCGTGTCATCGCTTTGCGCGATCACGGTACCGTTCCAGGTGGCTTTCATAATCTCAAAAGATCGTTTGTGTGGGGTAGGTAGATCGTGCCGCAGCGCTTCTGACCGTGGCCGAGCGGGCCATTATCTCGAGAGCGCTGCACTATGGACCGACAGTAATCATCTTGCCGGTCATCCACAGTACGAGAGCGGTGCGGAACGCCCATGCAACCGTACGAAACCAGTTTGTCACGACGAGGCGCCGGTGCAGGTCTGGGTCGAAGCCCTTCGTCAGACGTGCGTGCAGCGGTGCCTGAACCAAGGCGGTAGAGGTCCAGATAAGGACGACGAGGACGAAGCCCAACGACGTCATCCATTCTGGTAGTGAAGGCAACGGATTCCACGCCAGCCATCCGGCGGTTACGAGTTCAATCCCCATCGCCGGTAGAACGATCCACGTGATCCGCGTCATATGGCTGGATTGATACGCGGAGTACGTCTGTGTCCCGACGTGATCGAAAAGCGGGTAATGAACCACCTGAATGACCAGAATGACGCCAAACATCGTGAGCGTCGCGGCCAGGTGAGCGAGAAAAAGTCCGGTTGTGAGGTCGATCGGTAGCGCGGGCACTGAAGGGGCGGGGGCGTAGCGTCAGGCGGGGGTGGGCGTTCTCTGATCGGTGAGCACAGCGCGTGCGGCGTCTCGTCCAGAACTCAGCGCACCGTTGAGAGAGGCCGTTCGAGTGTAATCGCCGCAAAGGTACAGGCCGGGACGCCGTCGTACCGGGCGCTCGGGCGGAGAAAGGAAGGGAGGCGCCTGCTCCGGCAGGGCATACGGCACGTGAACGGTGTCCAGATGCTTCCACCCACCTACGGCCAGACCGTACCAGTCGATAAGCTGCTGACGTACGGCGCGCTCGAGGTCGGCGTCCGACTGATCAGGTTTACCGACAACGACCACCGAGACGAGGGCGCGGTCGTCGGGAGAATACGACGGCGCGACATCGGACGGAACGCTGATATTGTTCACGGGCCCGCTGCCATCGCCATTCAACACCAAAATCGGGGTGTCGAGCGGCGACTCCGGTGCAGCATAGTAAACGCACGTGGTCGACCGCGCCTCCACAGGCGCGACGCCTCCGAGTAGACGGTTCGCAGTCGGGGCTTCCGTTGCAACGACGATGGCGTCCGCCTGGATGGTTTCGCCGGAGGCGAGCGTGATCACATCGTCCTCGATACATTCGACCGGCGTGTTGAACCGAACCGTATCCGGCTTCAGATTCGACGCGATCTGCTCTGGAATCGCCTGCATTCCCTCGGCAGGTAAAACGGCCTCTCCCTCGGCAAACATCTTGAAGATGAATTCGAACATTCGGCTAGACGCCTGCAGATCGGTATCGAAGAAGATCCCACCGAAGAACGGGCGGAAGAACCGATCGATCATCACCTCCGAGAAACCCCAGCGATCGCGAAGGGCCTCAACGGTCGTCATTTCCGGTTGCGACATGATTTCCGCAACCGACTGACTCGAAAGCGCCTGACGGATGCGAGCGACGCGGAGTTTATCGCCGAGCGTTCCCACGGGCGAAAACAGCATTCGCGGCGCATCGAATGGATGGCGAAATGGGTCTGCAATCCGGTGGAAGGCGCCATTCGATCGTACGATGGCCCCGTTGTAAAAGGCATGCAGGTCCAGTGCATCGTAATCGAGTTCGCGCTGCGTCTCCGGGTACGCCGTGAGCAGGACCTGAAAGCCCCGATCAAGACGAAACCCGTCCACCACGTCCGTCTGCACCCGCCCGCCAACCTTGTCGGACGCCTCCAGGATGATGCACTCGGTCCCACGTCTCTGAAGGTGCCGCGCACAGGTCAGGCCTGCGAGACCTGCCCCGACAATAACGACGGATGGCGAAGACATATAACTTAATTTATAAATTGAGAATCGGAAATATCAGAAGTATATAACGGCAACCAACCGATCCGGTTGGTTACATTCGTGTCCCGAAATCTCCGGTGGGTCTTCCGCTCCGGCAGATCCTTGGATTTGACCTCCCTCAGGCGAGTCCTGCGGGCTCCTTGGTCCGTCCCGTAAGGTGACGCAGTCCCATCTCGAGATCGTCGAAAGCGAATGTATATTCTGAGTCAAGCAATTGCTTCGGTAAAACACGGGCACTCTTCAGCAACATCTCTTCGGCCATCTCGCCTCCCAGCGTACGAACGATCGGAGTGGGAGGATTAAAAAATGCCGGGCGATTAACCACGCCTGCCAGCGTCTCTGTGAACATCTCCATTCGAGCCGGATCGGGCGCCGTGATATTTACCGGGCCGACCAGATCGTCCGACCAAACCGAGTGGTACAATGCGCCGATGACATCGTCGAGCGTTACCCAGGGGAAATACTGATCACGAGCGCCGACGCGCCCCCCGAGGCCAAGCTGGAAAGCAGGCAACATGAGCTGAAGAGCCCCTCCCGCGGGTGTAAGGATCACCCCCATCCGCGGGTGGACGACCCGGATTCCTGCCTCACGCGCAGGATCCGCGGCTGATTCCCAGGCCTCACACACCTCCGTCAGAAATCCAGGATTCCGTGGCTCGCTCTCCTCAGTGATGACGTCCGTTCCATGATCGCCATAATACCCGATCGCGGACGCTGAAATGAGCACCTCCGGTGGGTTCTCACAGTCCGTGATGCCCTCTGCGAGTAAACGCGTCCCGACCGCTCGACTGGTCAGGATCCGGCTCTTTTTGTCTTCGGTCCAGAGGCCAAAGACGTTCTCACCCGCCAAGTGAATCACGGCATCGACACGGTTGAACTTCTCTGATTCGATCCGTCCGCCACGGGGATCCCAGAGGATCTCGTCATCAGACGCAGGTCCCCGTCGCACCAGCGGAACGACCGTGTGTCCGCCTGTCGTGAGCATGGCCGACAACGCGGAACCGACGAGGCCGGATGCCCCACTGACGGCAACCGTCAGCGACCGGCCCTCCGGATTGTATTTGTTGTGCAGTTCCAGGTCGCGCCGCGTCACACGATGCCGATATGCGAACTGCCTGCGCAGCTCCGGCTCCGCGAACCACCGCCCGACTTGCGAGCCGATGGGGCCGGCGGGAAGGGCGAACTCGATTTCATCTACGAGCCGACTGGTGTCCTCGGAGAGCGGCTCCATCCGGTGCGTGTGATCCCAGTGGGCGAACGGACCGGACACCTGCCGATCGCAAAACTGCCTGCCCTCCACAACATCGTAATGCTCGGCAACCCATTTCATGCTGAACGGGCCCGGACCGACACGAATCACTGCTCGATCACCTTCACGGATGCCTTCATACGATTGCAGCCGCACGGGAGCCCACGGGGGCACAAGCCGCTGAAACGCCCCCGGACGCGCATGCCAGTCGAAGAGCTGTCCAGCCGATACCGGCATCTCAGAGTCAAATCGGAGCGTAGTCATGGCCATCGTACCAGCGCAATTGAAATGGGGAAATAATTAATGGGCAGACGTCGCATGGGCCCGAGTCGAATACGGATGAACAGATTCGACGAGTGTACAGAAGCGAATCTGCTTCAGCCCTCCCTACTGCAGGTGAACTCGAACGACGCAACCCACAATTCTAAATACTTTATCCTCGATGGTCAATCCTTAAAGCTCTCCCTCGTCGAGACGTTCGCGGTAATGCTCTGCCTGTTCGGCGATGGCCTCGAGCTCATCGTCCGACTTCCGTCGTACATTGGCGAGCTGGAAATTCATTCGCCGGTTTCCCGAGAACGTTTCCTGGTGTCGATTCAAAAAGTCCCAGTAGAACGTCGTGAACGGGCACGCGTCGTCGCCTGTGGACGCTGCCGGGTCGAAGCGACAATGGGAGCAGTAGTTGCTCTGCCGTGAGATGTACTTCCCGGATGCGGCGTACGGTTTCGTGCCGACAATTCCACCGTCGGCGTACAACGCCATCCCGATCATATTCGGCTGGGATACCCATTCCCACGCATCTACGTAATAGGCTTCGTGCCAGTCGTTCATCTGAGCGGGATCGATGCCGGCCATCATCCCGAAGAGCCCGATCACCATGAGTCGGGGGATGTGGTGGGTGTACGCATGCTCTTTGACTTGCCCCACGCATTCGCTGAGGCACCGCATCTGAGTTTCGCCGCTCCAGTATAAATCCGGCAGGTCCATCGCAGCATCCAGAGCGTTTTTATGACCGTATTCGGGGGCGTATAGCCAGTAGACGCCACGCACGAACTCGCGCCAGCCGAGAATCTGTCGAATGAAGCCCTCCACGGCATGGATCGGAGCGTGTCCATCATGGTACGCTTCTTCCGCCGCCCGAACGGCCGTGAGCGGCGACAGCAATTTCAGATTCAACGCTGCTGACAAGCGAGAATGGTACAGAAAGGCGCGCCCCGTCCACATCGCATCCTGGTAGGTCCCAAACATGGGAAGACGGTTCTTGATGAAGTCGTCAAGCGCCGTTTTCGCCTGCTCTGGAGTAACCGGCCAGCGGAACGTGTCGAGATCCCCCGGCGCAGAGGAAAAGTCCCGACGGACCGTCTCCAGCACCTTACCCGTGACGTCATCCCGGTCGAAGCGAGGTCCGTCCGGAATCATGCCCGGTCCGTCCGCGCCGAAGCTCTCCCGGTTGTCACTGTCAAAATTCCACTCTCCCCCGACGGGGTCTCCCTCATCTGTCAGAAGGATATCGTACTCGCGCCGCTGCTCACGGTAGAAATATTCGAGCGTGAGTTCCTTTCGACCATCCGCCCACGATTCAAAATCCTCGTGCGTGCACAGGAAATGACGATCGGCGTACACGGTAAACTCGACGCCCTCCTCGTCGCATACGGCCTCGATCTCCTTGAGTAGGCCGATGCGCCCGGGCTCCGTCAGCACCACCTCATCGGCGCCATGCTCCCGAATCTTCTCGCGAAGAGCGTCCGCCACAGGCGAGGCCTCCGCCGCGTGGTAAGAATCGCGGTCCGTCTCCGGCGGAGAAGCAGTTTCATACGCGACGGTGAGGCCCTGCTCTCGCAGTTCGTCCCGGAAGTGCCGCATCGCCGCGAAGCCAAGCGCCAGACGTTGCTTGTGCTCACGGAAACGCCCCCGATCCCGGTCGTTCTCCGTCATCACAACCACGTCGGTGTCCGGGTCCACATCATCGAAAAGGGCCGCGGATCGATCGAGCTGGTCGCGGAGAACGAGAAGGAGACGCATTGGACGTGTGGAAGTTTGGAAGTGTGGACGTGTTGAAGTGTTGGGGTGCGGATGTACCGGACTTTACGGGTGGAGGAAAAACCCGAACACATCAACACATAAAGAAGCTGTTTTGCGGATGGGTCGGTAACCGAGACACAGTGGGCGAAGCCCGTGTGAAGCGCTCAAGCGAGCCATGTAGTGAGGCCGACCGCAGGGAGGTCACCCCGTGGGGAACTACCTGGCGAGCGAAGTAGCTTCACAGGGCGAGATCCACGAAGTCGTAGGTCAGAGACAGTCCGCCAAACAGGTTCCAACACCGTTTCAGCTTGCGCGGACGGTGCTGAGGCCGCCGTCGACGCCGATCACCTGTCCGGTGACCCAGGTGGTCTCCGGGTCGAGCAGCCAGCACACGGCCGGGCCGATATCTTCCGGCTGTCCGATGCGTCCGAGCGCGTGCATGGCTTCCGACTGCTTTCGGCCGGCTTCGCTGCTAAGAATTCGTTTGGACATCGGGGTGTCGACCAGTCCCGGAGCCACGCAGTTCACGCGAACGCCGCGGCTCGCGTAGGTTGCGGCAGCCGCACGCATCAGGCCGGTGACGCCGCCTTTCGCCGCAGCAATCGCCTCATGATTCTTCAATCCCGTTCGGGCGACGGCCGAAGTCATGAGCACGATCGATCCGCCCTCTTTCATCATCGCTCGCGCCCCGGCTTTAACAGTATTGAACGCCGTGTCGAGGTTTTTCGAGATCTGCTCGCGATACTCGTCGACCGACGTGAGGTGCGCCGGCTTCAGCAGGATCGATCCCACAAAATTGACCATTCCATCAAGGCGCCCATACGTATCGATCGCATGGTCGACGATGTCCTGCACCTGCTCGAATTTAGTTGCGTCGAGTGGGAACGGGTCACCGCCCGTTTCTTCCGCGAGGGAGTTGAGCTCGTCCTCAGAGCGTGCACCGAGTACGAGCTGGGCCCCGTCGTCGGCCAGGCGTCGAGATACATCCGAACCGATGCCGCCCGTGGCGCCGATCAATATGTAGACGGGAGCGCTTGAGTCTGCCATAGCAGTGCGTAGAATTGTCGTGATAAGCGGACGGACGAACAATACGTACCAGACGGTTCGTGGCACGTTGACGTCTGCTCGCTTCTACGAATCGCACAGGGCAGGATTCACGTCAGATATGGAAATAGGTAGATCGTTACGGCGCGTCTCGCGCCCCTTTACAACGCGTCCGCAATCGGTCCTTACGTTTGCCGACCCGGCGGTCGTGAAGGATGCAGATGAGTGCGAAACCCAGCCGACGCACGGTATCACGGTTCGGTAGAATCATTGTCCATGACCGGCGGGCGCAAAACGGAGTCAATCACGTGGATGACGCCATTACCGGTCACGATATCCGCGTCAAGCACGGTAGCACTGCCGACGCGAAGCGTACCGTCGTCAGCGCTGACCGGTACAGATGAACCCTCCATCGTATTGACAAACGCCATTCCACTCACGTCCTCGCTCATCAATTTTTGCTGCACGACGTGGTGGGTCAAAATCATACGGAGACGATCCCTGTTTTCACGATCGAGCAAATCGGGAACGGTCCCTTCGGGAAGTCGATCGAATGCCGCATTGGTCGGGGCAAACAACGTATACGGACCTGCGCTCGCAAGCGTGGAGTCGAGACCGCTCGAATCAAGAGCGGTCTGTAAGGTTGTAAAGCGGTCGTCGGTTTCGATCACACTCGCTAGAGAACTACTATCGCTCAGCGTGACAGCCGTAGAATTATCCTCTTGTGCCGGATCCCCGGACTCGCCGCATCCAGCTATGGCGAAAGCAAGAAAAGGAACGACCAGAATGGCCGCCAGGGATCGGAACCAGCAAGGTGTATACATAGACAATGATATAGAATCGTCAGGTACCGGTTTATCGCTGTACTTTCAACACTGGATGCTGTTTTGCCTTGTTTGGTGATTTTCGAAACATCCGCTTTTCTTGACCTCTGCAATGATATTGAGAGATTCGTTTTAGCACGTGTCGACCCGGTGGACTACGCGCTCTCTACCAACCACCAGGGCCAAGCCTCCCCAATTTGAAATCACCGTCAACCTCTTGACACGTTGGCGCAATACGTCGTACCGTAAGACTCCCTGATGACGGACGCGCCCGCCGACTCAAGCCGTCGCAAAGCGTTTGTGAATCAGGAACCCGTTTCTCACGGGATGGTAAGAGCGGATCCTGACGGGCAGAACCGCCCCGAATACATATTCCTCGGTAGCTCAGTGGCAGAGCATCCGGCTGTTAACCGGACGGTCGCTGGTTCGAATCCAGCCCGGGGAGCCAAAAAGATGAAAGGCCTAAGCGCTTGCGATCCAAGTGCTTAGGTTTTTTCTATTTACGTCAATCCTCCTTCGGTTCTGCAGGTCGTGCGGAATCGTCCCGTCGGATTCTTTGACGATCCTCCCTCATGTCACCCATCCTGAGGATCGCGTGTTCATTACCCCGACCCGACCCTCAACCGCCGTATGAGTGGACGTGATCGGAGGCCTTGTAGAACGCCACGCTGAGGGCTACATTCTGCATCTCTCCCTCCTCTGGTCTCTCCCCTTCGTTGTCTATGTGTCGCGTCATAATCAGGCACCTTTTTGTTTTGACCCTGCTGCTCCTCGTCCCGCGCTCCGTAGCCGCTCAGGACACGCGCGAACAGGCAGTGTCCATGAATCCCGAGCTCACCAAGGCAAAGACGATCGAGATCACACATCCCGATGGGGTGATCGACATTCCGAGCTACCGGAGCGCAACGTATGAGCAGAGCGTGCAGCGGCTCTCTCCGGACACGGTACTCGTAACGGTCGCAACGAAGCGGGCATCGTTCGACGACCCGTACCCTGTTGTGGCCGTCCCCGACTCGATGCAGCGCTATGCGGGACCAACGGCCAACATCCAGAGCGATGCGGCAGATATTGCGGCGATAGCGAACCAGATCCGCTCCCAAGCGAATGCAAGAACCCAGCAGGAGCTAGTCAACGCCGTCCTCCGCTGGAACAGCAACCACCTGCGGTGGGCTCGTCCGAACGAAGTTCCAGATGCCCTTACGGCACTCGAGCGAGGTAGCGGTAACTGCATCGCCTTCACCCACCTCCCCGCCGCCGTTCTTCGCCACCTGGGTATTCCGGCCCGAACTGCCCGTACGTTTGTCGCCCGACCCGACGCGAATGCCCTCATCCGACACTACCTTCTGGAGGTCTACTACCCATCCACCGGCGCTTGGGCCACGTACGAACCCCAGATTCCGGGGCAGCCGTGGACGAGCAACGTGTACCTGTACAACGCACCCGACTGGAGCACGGCCGGACAGCGCCGGACACGTCCCATCAGCGAAGACCCTCGCACCACCGTTCGGTATGCGCGTCAGGCCGTCGACGCATCGATTCGTGCTGGTGCCACTCCGCTCGCGTCGAAACATGACAATGACGCTCTGTACACCGCCGTGGACGGAGACGGGCCCATCGCTGCCGTGGGACGCACCCGAAGCCCCGGCGACGACATCTCCGCCCTTTTGACGAGCGAGGCGATCGTGTTCGAAGCGGATGCCACCGGCACGCTCATACCCACCGACACCGTTGGCGGACGGGCTGCGCCGGAGACGTTTTGGGGATTTCACGCGATGGATGTCAAAGGCACACCGGTGCTTCTACCGAACCATCGAGGGAGCATCGATGCACATGTGGATCTCGGCATCGCGGCAGGACCTGCGCTCGGACGCGATGCTCCCTACATCTTCGAACGGTCGGATGACAGCTGGAGCAGCACTCGCCTTACGGGTCCACCCTCAGAAGAATTGGCAGCCACCGAACAAACGGTCGCCATCGGGCCGGAAGCTGCTGTCGTGGTGGTGCCGATGGACCGGGATGACCGCCAGGGTCGCGAAACGTGTACCGCGCACGCATTCGCTCGCACGAATAACGGCTGGAAATGGACGGGCGAACTGGACGTGACCACGCCTGCCGCCTCAGCGACGTTTCGGAGCTACTCGGCCCCGAATTACACCTTAGAGGTGACCTGCAAGCCGCAAGCTGCCATCGTAGACGGGCGCATCGTCGTCGGAACGTTCATCCGCGGCGAACAGGGTCGGGACGTAAGAGGCGGGCGAATGGACGTTTCGCCGGTTGAGCCGACCGACGATGTCGCGCAGGGCCATCTCCAGATCTTCGAAGCGGGAGCCGATGGTGAATTTGCAGAGACCGCTCGATTTTCTTCGGACGGCGAACAGTGCACGTTTCCGGCCTCCATCGCCGGAAAGGGACCGCGTATCGCGGTGGGCGCGGCTCACTGCGACGACGGCAAGGATCACATTCGTTTTTACTCGCTGAGTAGCGACAGCTGGACGCAGGGAGGCCGCCTGACGCCCGACTCAGAGCATCTGCGACGCGGCATGGGCGGGCGGCCCGGCTTTGCCACCGACCTTGCCTGGAACGGCGAAACGCTGGCCGTCGGCACGCGCCGATCCGTTGGCAATACCCACGCCCGCTCCAGTGTGGTGCTCTACACATCGAGCGGTGCAAACGATTGGACGGAATCGCAGGTGATCGAATCGGACAATAGCAGCTGGCGTCAGGAGTTCGTGGCGTTTCGCGGCGATCGCCTCATCCTGGAAGGTCCGGAAGAGTCGCATGTACTGGAACGGTCCGGCGACACCTGGACGCGGATTGCCAGCCGTCGCCCCATCCGGGGCGGACTCGACCGTCGGGCACCCGGCGTCGCCGTCCATGGTGAAACGATCGTTGTTGCGCGCTACCAGCCTACGCCAGCCCCCCAGTCGCACCATGACGGTGGGATTCTTACGCGCCTGCTGCCCACACCCGCCCTGGACGTATACCAGCGAACGGACGGCTCATGGATGCGCACGGCACAACTTCGCCTGCCGGAGCCCGCTTTGCCTCATGATGTGCGAATGGCTGTGGACATGGACGATCGGCACATCGTCGTCGGTGTGAAAGAAGCTACGTTCGTATTCACGCGAACCGGCCAGGGATGGAGCAAACCCGTGCGTCTGCGCACGTCCAAACGCGAATCCATTCGCTTTGGCGAGTCGGTGTCGATTCACGATGGCGTGATTGCCGTCGGTGTATCTGATGCTGCCATGTTCACCGATGCGGGACGGCAGTCGTATGTGGGCGCTGTACACCTCTTCAACGGCAACGGAACGCAGTGGACGCATGCAGCAGAGGTGCGGGCTCCGGAGCCGGAGGCATACGCAGCTTTCGGGCGGTCGGTGGCTCTGTATGACGGTACGCTGCTCGTGGGTGAAAGCGGCAACCCCGGGCGGCGCGACCGGACCGGTGCGGCCTACATCTACAAGCGCTCGAGTGGATCGTGGACCCATGCGGCCACCCTGGAGCAACCGTCCGCCGACACACAGGATCGATTCGGAGAGAGCGTAGCCCTCCGCGGAGATACAGCGATCGTGGGTGCCTCTGGAAATACCGCCGGACGTGGATTGCCGCATCGTGGCACCGCCCTGGTCTACACGAGAACATCTGAAAACACGTGGCGCCTGTCTTCTGTGGCCGGCGCCTCGCCAGCAACATCGACTGAGCGACTCGGCGCACACCTGGCCTTCACCGGTACGCACCTGTTGATGACGACGAGGCCGCAGCGCGGATCGCGAGAGCGTGGAGTTTACGCTGTCCCGATACGCCGATAAGAACGCGGTTGTAGACATCCTCATGACACAAGCGACGCCCGCCTCCGACTTGTCGGAAGCGGGCGTGCGTTTGCTCTCAAACCGGACCACAAATTATCACTTCGTCCAGTCGTTGTTCGTGCGATCGACATCCGGCAGATACGCTTCCGGGTCGAGTTCGACTTTCTCAAGATCACCGGCCGGCAGCGTGATCGTCACGCTCCGCTCGCCGTTCATCCAGGGCGTTACGTCGGTCTTCCGTGTGACCGTCTCGCCATCAGCGTAGGTCGCCTTGAGGATGACCGGCATCACCAGGTTGTCGCGGTCTTCGACCGTAACGGTCGGCTGATCACCGGAGGTATCGACGCTCTCGATGGCGTGATCCAGGGACCACTTCTCGTAGAACGCACCGCGCCAGAACCAATCCAACTCCTGTCCTGAGACATCTTCGAACGTATTGAAGAAGTCATACGGCGTGGGGTGCTTGTACGCCCACCGGTCCACATATTCGCGATAGGCCTCGAAAAAGGTCTCGTCCCCGAGAACACCGCGCAGAGCATGCAGCATGGTGCCGGGCTTCGCGTAGGACGCGTAGACCCGCTGCGGACCGTCTGATGGATAGAGGTCGGCGTGCCGCATGGACGGTGCCTCTTGTGCGGAGCCGGCAAACCGGTAGAACCAATTTTCCGATGGCACCCAGTTGTCGGTACCGAAGAACTCAGATGCGCCCTCATTTTCGTTAAACGTCGTGGTGCCTTCGTCGAGCCACGCATGCCGTTTCTCGTTGGTCCCGACGATCATCGGCACCCACATGTGCGAGATCTCGTGGTACGTGACGCCGAAGAGCGACTCTGGCGAGTTGCGATTGCCGCCGATGAGGGTGATCATGGGAAACTCCATGCCGCCCCCGATGATGCCTTCCACAGCCGTCATGTGCGGGTACGGATACGGCATCAACATGTCCGACAGATGCTCGATCGAGAACTGAGAGAACTCGGCCGAGCGGTCCCACTGGCTCGTTCCCGGGCGGTACATCGAATGGATCATCGACGACCCTTCGTTGGTCTCGGCGGAGGTGGCGTCCCAGACGTACTTCGCAGAGGTACCGAATGCGACATCACGCACCTGGTCCGCCTGAAACGTCCAGGTGAGCGTTCCGTCTTCGTTGGTTGCGTTGGCCGTCGCCGTTCCTGCGCCGCGGTCTTCTTCTGTAACCACGTTGACGATGTCCGACGTGTTGGCCGCCTGCTCGAGGCGCGACTGCGTCTGCTCCGCCAGCACCTCCTCCGGATTCTGAAGTTTGCCAGTCGCACCAACGATCCAGCCTTCTGGCACGGTGACAGACAGCTCGTAATCGGCGTATCCCATGTAGAACTCACCGTCGCCCTGGTACAGCTCGGCGACCCATCCGTCCACATCATCGTAGACGGCAAGGTGCGGATACCAGTACGCCAGATAGTAGACCTCGCCATCCTGCCCCATGCGGAAGTTGTCTTCGCCGGGAACGCGGAAGCTCCACTCCGTGCTCAGAGTCACTGAGTCGCCCGGTGCTACGCTCTGAGGCAAAATAACCCGCATGCGGGTGGCATCCGTGACATATCCCATACCCTCGCGACGGAGGTCTGCTCGGGACGTAAGCTCGACCATGTCTTGGCCGTCAAACGCGAGGTTTTCAACGGTCATGCCGCCGGTAATCTCCGCGCGGCGCGTCCGCTCCATGCCTTGCGCGTGCACGTTCTGGCGGAGGTGAAGCGCCAGAGTGCGAAGCGAATCCGGCGACCGGTTGATAAACGTGATGGTCCCCGAACCGTGTAGCATCGAATCGGACGGGGTGATCTCGGCGTTCAGGTCATAGCGCGCGTAGTTGGTCCAGTAGTTCTCGCCGGGCGTGCCATCGGTCGTGCGTGTACCCTTCTCGACGGCCCGCTGGAACGACGGTCGCGGCTGGATCGGATATGGAATCGGGCGGCGGGTTTCTACCGCGGCCTCGTCAGAGGTGGAGCCGGACGGAGCGGCCTGCTGTGCCTGGGCCGGAGCGACCAGCAGAAGCAGCACAAAAACAAACGGTACGAGTCGATGCATGAAGGAGGGTAGGTTCGTGGGAGAATGTCGGACGGTCTCTACGGATGAGCCTGGGGATACGTTCAGGCTGGAAGTTCAGGGTTCAAGGTTCAGCGTTCAGAGTTCAGGGTTCAGGGTTCAGCGTTCAGGGTTCAAGGTTCATCGCTAGCTACCGGACCGTCTGATTTCAACACGGAATCTCTTCGGGCGACATCGCGAAACGGACCTCTTAGCGTCTCATGCGTCTCGAACGCGGGGCGTTATCGTCGAGAAATGACCAACTTTCACATGCCCGTGCCCCCACACTCCCATACTCCCACGCATTCGGGAGCAACTGCGCCGTTACATGTGGCAGTGACACACGCCCCAGTGAAACTGTCCGGTAGCCAGGGTTCATCGTTCAGGGTTTGTCGCGCGGGCGGATGTGCGTTCCAGGCACTATGCATCTTCTGGTTTCGGCTCTGGTAGGATGTCCGTGTTCGCACTGGGGACAGGTTCTGGATTCTCTCGGCCACGCGTCCCCGTTCGCTATACGCAACGTACCGTTGACCTGAATTCGCACCCGTCGTGACCACTATGTCCGATCTGTCTGGAATTATCACCTTTCTTCAACGCGCCGAAGCGATGAAAAACACGCTGCGGTCCGGCTACACATCGGACGGACGCACGGAAAGCGTGGCGGAGCATACATGGCGGCTGACGCTCATGGTCACCGTTCTCGGGCCGGAGTACCCGGATGTAGACATAGCGAAGCTGCTCAAAATGTGCATCGTCCACGATCTCGGCGAAGCTCTGAACGGAGACATCCCGGCCCCGGAGCAAGTCGAACAGGGGGATAAACCAGACCGGGAGCGAGCCGACCTCCTAGACCTAACCGACACCTTGCCGCCGTCGACGCAGGCGGAAGTGGTCGCACTCTGGGATGAGTACGAGGCCGCGGAAACGCGCGAAGCTCGACTCGCGAAAGCATTCGACAAGCTCGAGACCATCCTGCAGCACAATCAAGGCCAGAACCCACCCGACTTCGACTATGCGTTCAATCTCGACTACGGCGCGGAGTACACAAACGTAGATGCCCTGATCAAGCAGTTTCGCACCGTCCTGGACAAGGAAACGGCGCGGCTGGCGGGGACCGATTAGTTCAGGGTTCATAACCTGTTTGGCGGATGGGCGGTAGACATAGTGCGCATGATCAACCCAGCCTAGTCTGACGAGCACGCGAGCAAGCATCGCGTGCTAGCATCGCGAGGACCGACCATCGGGAGGTCCGTACGTTGGGATCGCCGAAGGCTGTCCGCCAAACAGGTTGTCAGAGTTCAACGGCGTTCGAAATCAACACGCGATGGTCTTTGGGTTTTGCGACGAACCGCAGACGAACCCAATAGAGACAGATCACCGAACAAAAAAGCGTCGCACGGCCGTGCGACGCTTGATCGCTTCGAAGATGAAAGGAGGGCGAGCATCAAGGTGAACCGGCAAAGACGAGTCAGGATGGCCCTTAGGGGTTACCGATGTTGCCGGCACCACAAGGTTCGGGGTTAGCACGATTTGAAGAGGTTCACCGGCCGCCTCGGGCGCCGTGGCGGTCGAACCATTCGAGGATGTGGGCCACCTTCGACATGAGGTGACTCGGCCTGGCGGCGATTCCGTGGGAAGCGCCCGGGATGCGAACCATTACCGTTTCCACCTTCTGCAGCTGTAGCGCCTGGTAGAACTGCTCTGTCTCCGACATCGGCGTGCGGAAGTCCTCCTCCCCGGTCAAGAGCATCGTGGGTGTCGTTACGTTACCGATGAGCGAAATGGGCGAGTGGTCCATGTACTCATCGAGGTGCTCCCACGGCGGGCCGGAGAACCAGTACTTCGTGTAGAACGGATACCCGTCGCTCGTGAGAACGAAGCTGTACCAGTTGATGACGGGCTTAGCAGCAACGGCCGCACGGAACCGGTCCGTTTTCCCCACGATCCAAGCGGTGAGGATACCGCCCCCGCTTCCCCCGGTTACGTAGAGCCGGCTCGTGTCGATGCCGCCACGATCAATGACGGCATCCACGCCGGCCATCAGGTCATCGTAGTCCGGCCCCGGGTAATTCTTGTGGATTGCGTTGCCGAACGATTCGCCATAACTCGTGCTACCTCGTGGATTCGTGTAGAGAACGACGTAACCTGCCGCTGCATAAAGCTGGGCTTCCGCACTGAAGCGTGGCCCGTAGTTGGCATATGGTCCGCCGTGAATCTCGAGCATGAGCGGGTACTTCTTCGACGGGTCAAAGTCCGGCGGCGTGACGATCCAACCCTCGATTTCTGCCCCATCTGTGGACGTATACGTGATGTCCTCCACCGCTCCCCAGCGCACGCGACTGGACAAGTCCTGGTTGAGCTGTGTCAGCCGGCGAACGCCTTGCCCGCGCGTGACCGCCACGTCAGCTGGGTGATGTGGGCCCGTTTGCGTGAAGGCAATCCGTCCGTTCGCAGCAACCGAAAACGAGCCGCCCGGGTACGGCCGTCCGAGCGTCGTCCCGCCGACGTTCGTCACCACCTCCCTCACCCGGCCATTCATCGAGACTGCGCCAACCTTCGTTGTGCCCTCATCGTCGTACTGCACGTAGATCGTCTCCCCGTCCGCGCTCCAGGTTGGATTCTGGACATCACGCTCCAGGTCCGCGGTGATAACTTGTTTCTCGCCACTCTCGAGATCGAGCACGTGAAGCCGTGTGACCTGATAGCCCTGAAAGGCATCGTCGAACCCCGTGTACGCGATTCGCGACCCGTCGGGAGAAATCGCGGGACTCGAATCCGGGCCCTGGCGACTCGTAAGAGATGTGATGCTGCTGGACTGCAGGTCGAAAAGGTAGAGCTCGGAGTCGAGCGGATCATAGGGAGCGTCGTCAGACCGATTGGCAGAGAGGACAATCGCCGATCCGTCCGGCATCCATTCAATCGATCCGCCATGATCGTACGGTCCCGATGTAATCTGTCGCGGAGTTCCTCCCTCGTCCGGGACGATGAACACCTGACGGTGCCCATCCTTGAGATATCCCGCTCCATCCGAGCGATAGCGCACGTCGTCGATCACTTTCGCACGGGGCGCCCATTCCGCGCCCTCCGGCGGAGCAGGCATACGTGCAAAGGGACGCTGCGGCGTTTCCTTCAACATGGAGAAGGCAATATGTGAGCCGTCCGGCGACCACGACAGGCTGCTCGGCGAGGAAACCAGCTGCGTGATCCGGGCTGTCTCGCCAGATTCCATCCATCGGACGTAGATCTCGCTTCCATCGTCTCCATCGGAGGCAACGTACGCGATCCGATCCCCCGACGGCGACCATCGGGGCGACGAGGCGTTCACGTCGGGCGCGGTCACCGGCCGATGACCGCGGCCGTCTGCTGCGACAATCCAGAGCCTGGACATCGCGCGATCCGTCATCCGGTCCATCGACGTGCGGGCATAGATGATGGACTCCCCGCTCGGGTGGATCTGGGGGTCCGAGGCGTACTCAAGCGCAAACACGTCCGTCAGCTCGAAGTGGAGTGAGTCGGTTGCATACTGGGCCAGCGCGTCGGGCGTTGACAAAGCAAATACGCTGATGAGAACACCCAGAATGGCAGAGCGAAGGGGAAAGCGGGGCTTGATGCGATCTCGCATGAAGGTACACTTTAAAGAAACGGGCAGCATCGCCACCAAGGTACGAACATGAACACGGAGTCGCGAAAAACTGGACGAGAGAAGATTACTCATCCATCATCATACGCAAGAATTCGAGGTAGCTGAATCGATAGAAAAACGCGTACCGTCACGACGGATGAATAGATTTTCCCAAACGCACGTGACTCTCCTGCTGTCGCACGCGGCTACGTGGTCAAGAAAGATACATCCCTTTTTTTCGAAAACATCCGTCCAGGCATTATGACGCGTCCCCTTTGTCTGATCAGGTCTGAGGTATTTCGTATCGCCGTATCCTGCATTCTCGTTGGCCTCACGGCTGCCACTCTCCTCAGCTCCGAGACCATGGCGCAAGAGGCCGAACCGAAGTCGAATACAGAACGCTTATTTTTACAGATCTCTCTCGATGGTCAATCCATCGATTACCGTGACGATGCATTCTCCGAAACCGACAACGGTGGGGGACTTTCGCTTCGAGCAGGATGGGGCGTGTCTCCCCTCGTCACGATATACGTGGGCGTGACAGGAGCATCAATCGATGGTCAATCCAGTGCGATTACCGGAAATGATTACAGCTGGTCAGGCGGTGAGTTAGGCCTACGACTCAACTTCCGCTCTGGTCGCTCCCTCGTCCCGTATGCCGACGTTGCGCTTCGTGGCGTGGCTGCCACCGAGGATGATCGCGACGTGGAGTTTCGCGGCGGTGGATTCACGCTAGGCGGCGGCGTTTCATATTTCTTCACTCCCGCCGTCGCTCTTGACGCCGGTCTGCACTTCGGCGGTGGACGGTTTGACGAGGTCCAGGTTGGCAACATCTCGGCAGGACTCGATGAGGACGAATTCGGCTATGGTGAAGGTCGGTTTTCGCTCGGTCTCACGTTCTATCCACTCCGCTAATCGACCGCTGTACCGATAGGCCTAACATCCAGACATAGACGCGCCCCGTTTCGCATCTGGCGGAACGGGGCGCATTCGTCTTACGCCGGTTCTGAGACCGACGAGCCATTCATATTCGAAGCGGCTATCCCGACTTATCGATTTTGTAGTCGGTCGATCATAGAACGCACCGCCTCATCATGATCGTCGGTATGCTGAACCGTTGCCTGGAGCGCTGCGGTGAGTTGAAGTGCGGTCTCGAGGTCATTGTCGACGCTTCGGTAGAGACAGGCTTTAGCCGCCTGCACGGCTTTCGGTGGAAGGCTCGCGATCTGTTCGGCGCGTTCGTGCGCAACATCCACAACCTGTTCAGAGGGGGCGAGCGACGTAACGAGACCCATGTCCAGTGCCTCCTGCGCCTCGACGATACGAGCGGTAAGGACGAGATCGAGCGCTCGAGCGAACCCAATGACGCGCGTCAAGAGGTACGCTCCGCCGTCCCCGGGCACAAGCCCGACACGCGCGAACGTCGACCCAAACTTGGCATCGTCGCTCGCGATACGCAGGTCGGCCATCAGAGCGAGGTCGAGCCCCGCTCCAATCGCGGCTCCATGTACCGCAGCGACGACGGGCTTCTCGAGTTGATCGAACCGCCGGGGGAGTTGCTGTAGTCCCTTCCGATACTGGTTACGCAGCTCGGCAGGATCCCCAGCAAACATCCCCTCACGATCGCGCATCGCTTTGAGGTCGCCCCCCGCGCTGAAGACCGGTCCGGCACCGGTAATGACAACGCTGTGCACGCTGTCGTCGGCGTCCGCCTCGTCGATCGCCGCCAGCAATTCTTTCACCATTTCATCCGAATACGCATTGCGCGCATCCGGCCGGTTCAGTGTGATCGTGGCAACGGCGTCGCGCGTTTCGTACAGAACGTCGGGCATGAGACGGGGCCTTTTAGAACAACGATGGGGTCACGGGCCGGCGTAGATGGCAGACCGGTGTGGTTACGGTAGTTCGATCTGCGGCTCGTCCGGGTCGGGACGATAGAAGGTGACCGTCCACCCCATCGTGTGTACGACCTGAACGCCCTCCATCCGATCGGCGATGGCGTGGGCCATGTCACGCGGCTGTTCGTTTGCGTTGTCAAGAATCCGAATTTTCAGCAGCTCCCGCGTGTTGAAGGCTTCTTCGATAGACGTCATGACGGCATCGGACAGACCGTCTTTTCCAACGTGTACCACGGGCTTGTTGCCGTGCGCGAGGGAGCGGAGATGAGCGCGCTGCTTCGATGTCAGACGCGCAGGTTCGTTAGACGAATTGTCGGTTGTATCCGGCATTTTTAAATGTTCAGAGTTCAGAGTTCGATGTTCAGCGTTCATTACCTGTTTGACGGACGGACCACAAAGAAGCAAATGCATCCGTTCATCCCTATTTGATGACCTGACGAATCGTCTTTCGTACGGCCGCAGTCGACACGATGCGCAAGATCAACCAGGCCCAGTACTCCAAGCTTCGCAAGGACCGACCGGCGCGAGGTCCGTGCCCTTGGATGGCCGAGGGCTGCCCGCCAAACAGGTTCTCAAAGTCCAATGTTCAGCGTTCGTTCGCCCCTTCCCTTTTTCCTCATCCCTCGCACCTCACCCCTCACACCTCATCAACATGCATTGGGGCGGGTGACGTGATCGACGCGGGCGATGCGGTCAAGTCGAATTCGACGACTGCCATTGAGTTCGGCAAATTCTTCGTCGCCGTCAGAGTAAATGTCGGTAATGACGGCTGTGACCTCCTCCGTATCATCATCAACCTCCAGAAGCAGCGTGCACGTGTGTCCACGCATCATCCGGATGCCGAGTTCGTCGTAGAAGCCGCATGCGATCGGCTGATAGTCGTCGGCCATGGTAGGCGAGGGATCGAGTGCGATGGTCGATGTGCAGGCTGAGGGCTGTGGTCCGTCGAACGGTACAGGGCAACGATTGATCAGCATGCACGGTTCGAGCACCATTTTTCCACAAACAGGACGCCCTCCGCCGGCACGGGGCCGAGGGAGGGCGTATGCTGTTCGGTGCGCGACGACTCGCAATTCCACAGACGAGCCATCGGTCATGTGCTATGCTATAGCACGAGGTGCTACATTGCCGCACACAGTGCTACATCGTTGCGCACAGTGCTACATCGTCGCACACGGTGCTACATTGTCGCGGCCGCCTCCTCGGGCTCTTCCACGTCGACGAACGTGAGCCAGTCGTGCGGGTCGTTGCCGTTGTGCACGATGTCGAAGTAGGCCGACTGCAGATCTTCTGTGATCTCGCCACGGACACCATCTCCGACGGTGTAGTGGTCGACCGACCGGATGGGTGTCACCTCCGCCGCCGTTCCCGTAAAGAAGAGTTCGTCAGCGATGTACAGGGCTTCGCGCGGCACCATCTTCTCCTCGATGCTGTAGCCTTTCTCGCGCGCCAGTGTGATGATCGAGTCGCGCGTGATGCCCGGAAGGATCGACAACCCAACCGGTGCTGTGTAGATTTCGCCGTCACGCACAATGAAGAGGTTTTCGCCACTTCCCTCGGCGAGGTAGCCGTTGGTGTTGAGCATGATGCCCTCGTGCATCCCGTTTTTGAGAGCGTTCATCTTCACGAGAGAAGCGTTCAGGTAATTCCCTCCGGCCTTCGCCATAGCCGGCAGCGTGTTCGGTGCCATTCGGTTCCAGTTCGCAACCTCCACATCCACGCCTTCTTCCAGTGCTTCGTCGCCGAGGTAGGTGCCCCATTCCCAGACGGCGATAAACGTCTCGACTTTGTTCTGGAGTGGGTTCACGCCCATTGGTCCCATGCCACGGAAGGTGACAGGCCGGATGTAGCATGACTCCATCCCGCTACGTTCAACGGTGTCAACGACCGCGTCGCACAGTTCATCGACCGAGTACTGGGTTTCCATCCGATGCACCTTGGCGGAGTCCACCAGGCGCTTCATGTGTTCCTCCAGACGGAAGATGGCCGAACCTTCGTCCGTATTATAGCAACGGATGCCTTCGAAAACGGACGAACCGTAGTGCACGACGTGGGAAAGGACGTGGATGTTCGCTTCCTCATAAGGAACGAACTCACCGTTAAACCAGATGTCGGGCTTCTTCATGGGGATCATTCTTAACGACGATACGGGGCGAAAAGGAACCTCCGGGGGAACGACCGAAGTGCCTCGGAGATCAGCTGGCTGCGTCTTGCAGACCGAACCGTTTGAATTACGGAATCGGTTTGGAAAGGTTCGTACTCGCGCACCATCTTGGAACCGCTTTCAAACAGACGTGACCCTCACGAAACGTGATGTCGAAGCGAAAATCCCTCTCTGCGGTCCTCATCCTGATGCTTCAGCGGCAGAGGTCTTCGATGACAAAGCTCGACGAGCCGCCAATGGCACATTTTTCCCACGGCGAAGTGCAAACCGAAAGATGGTCCACAGGATTTTCGCGGAGGCCTTCACGGTGCCGGAGAGCGTTCCGGTGATCTTGGACACCCCGACGCGCTTGCGGTAGGACACTGGCACCTCGCAGATACGTAGGCCGGCCTCAATCGCTTTGATCTGCATCTCGATCGTCCACCCGAACGTTTGATCTTGCATGTCGAGAGCCAGCAGGTCGCGGAACCGAATCGCACGAAACGGCCCCAGGTCGGTGTATCGCGCCCCCCAGATCCACTGCATTAACGTGCAGGCCAGGCGATTCCCGATTCTGGCCTGCGGAAGCATCGCGCCGGGCTCGGCTTCTCCCCGGATCCGCGAGCCAACAACAAAATCGGCCTCGTCATTGAGGATCGGCTTGAGAAGGCGACCCATTTCATCGGGATGGTCGCTGTAGTCCCCATCCAGAAAAACGACGATGTCGGGCTGTCTGGCTCGTGCGTACTCGATCCCGCGCAGGCAGGCGTAACCGTAGCCCTGCTTCGGCTCGGTGAGCACGGTCGCCCCGGCCGCACGGGCGTTGTCCTCTGTCTCATCCGTCGAGGCATTGTTCACGACGACCACTTCGTCGACCCGATCCGGCACGTCGCCGATCACCTGGGCAATCGCCCGGGCTTCGTTAAACGCCGGAATGATAACAAGGATGGACATGGGGCGGTTCGGAGTTCAGGGTTCAGAGTTCAGGGTTCAGGGTTCAGGGTTCAGGGCTAGCTACCGGACAGTTTTCAAAAATAGGGAACGAAGCGCACATCGATGGGGGCGTCGTTCTGCAAACATCGCCGGATCCATCGCAGGCCGATTGCAAGGTAGCTTCGGTCCCGTCGGTCGGATCGGTCCACGCAGCATCGGTCGCCTCGTTTGACGACGGCGCTTGCGACCGCGATGAGCCAGACGTAGATGAGGCTGAGTACGAGGACGAGCCTCGCGATGCGCTCCGGGGCCTGCAGCCGCGTGCGATGCAGTTGAAAGCGGCCCCCTTGCCAGTCCCCAAAGAGCTCTTCGATCCACATCCGAGTGCGGTCGTGCCGGAGCACCGCGCTCGGCGAGGGGGCGTTGGTCACCAGGCGCCAGGGCCGCTCTTCGCCGATCGCCCAGTGGTACACGAGGCGCGCAGGCCCGAAGGCGTGTGCCTTGGTCACCTGAACAGGC